>JBHLQA010000045.1:0-13197 GCA_048885285.1 Candidatus Odinarchaeota archaeon | reverse complement strand
ATAAATCACACCATTAAATTACTTTTTATAATTAAAAATCATTTTTTAAAATTTATTTATTATTTTTTGATATTTTCTATACTATTAAACTTATTAATAGCTAATTATTATGAAAAGAATAAAATATTAATCTAATTGATATTAATCTTAACTAATAAAACTAATTGAATTAGGTAAAATCAAATGAATGAATCCAATAATAAACAAGAAATTGAAGAAGCCTCTACTGATTCAGAAGATAAAAATCAAAAGTCAGAAACTTCTTTTAAATCAAAGCTTAAAGATAAAATGGGTGGTGGGAAAGAACGTCTAGGCAAATTTGCCTCAAAAATTAAAGAAAAAGCAAGTGAGACTAAGGAGAAAGCTAAATATAAATTAGAAGTAAGAAAAGAAAAGAAAGAAGTAGAAAAAACCGAAAAAGAAGCTAAAAAAAAGGCTGAGAGAGAAGCTAGAGAGAAAGCAGAAAGAGAAGCTAAAGAGAGAGCTGAGAAGGAAGCTAGGGAAAAGGCTAAAAGAGAGGCTAAAGAGAAAGCAGAAAGAGAAGCTAAAGAGAGAGCTGAGAAGGAAGCTAGGGAAAAGGCTAAAGAGAAAGCAGAAAGAGAAGCCAAAGAGAGAGTTGAAAGGGAGGCTAAAGAAAGAGAATTAATGATTGCGAAAGAAAAAGCTGAAAAGGAAGCACGAGAAAAAGAAGCGAGAGAAATAGCTGAAAAAATGGCTAGATTTAAAGCCGAAAAGGAAGCAGAAATTACAATAAAAAAATCAAAAAAAATTATCTGTCAAGTTTGTGGTGCTGTGAATGACTCAAACTGTAGTACTTGCAGTACATGCCACTCAAATTTGAATTAATATAATCAGACAGTAATATTAAGTAAAAAATATTTAGTTTTTATGAATTTTTATTTTGATTTTCGATTTCTTTATAAAAATAATTATTAGATCAATTCCAAATGTTGTTAAAATGAAGATTAACTATTTTTGACCCATAATCAAAATCAATTCGGAACTATCAAAAAAATTAAATAAACCCCTCATATTTAATTTAAGATTGCATTTTTTCTGATAAAATTAGTTAATAAGAGCAGAAAATTAATAAAAAAGGTCAAAATCGAATTACATCAATAGAATCTTTCCCATCATTTATTTTTAAAAGATTTTTTTCACTAATAATTTTACCTATAATATGAGCTTCTATTCCATATTCATTGAATATTTTAATTGTTTCTTTGCAATTACTTTCTTGAGCAGTTAATACAAATGAAGTAGTAAGATACATTTTTAGATAAGTATCTAAATTATATTTACTTTCAATTAATATTGGTGGAATTTGAATTTGATTAATGTTCACATCTGCGCCAACCTTAGAATATTTGATTAGTTGCAATAGAGTGCCAAATATTCCTCCATTTGAAACATCTTTTGACGCATTAACAAGATGTTTTTTTGCGATAACATTCATACTACTTCTTTTTTTTAAGATAATCTGTGAATCTTTAAATGTTGTTGTATCATAATAAAATTTACTAGCTTTTCCAACTTTTCCATCGAAATCAACAGCTAGAATAATTTTATCATCTTTCTGAGCATTTCCTGCAGATATATAATCCCCTTTATTTATTTCTCCAACCATTGTAGAACTTAGTTCATAACATTTACTATTCACATTAGTATGTCCTCTAATGATAGGAACTTGAAATTTTTTTGAACCTTCACATATTCCTTCTAATAATCTATTACAGATTTTTGGATCTTTAACTGAAATTATAATACTTGCTGCTAATGGGATACCCCCACACGCATAAATATCATCTACACTAACTAGAACTGAACTGAATCCTGCACCAAAAGGAAATTTCTCAATGAATGAAGTTCTGATTCTATCAGTTGTAATTAAAATTAACTTATCACTGTTCTTTATTGCTGCAGAATCTTCACCTATATCTCTGAAGATTCTACTACTTTTAAAAGAATTTTTATTGATATATTGTACAATAGGACTTATCTCTTTTTTTTCTAATATGTATTGATTATTTCTAATGCTATCAGCGATTTTTTTTAAAAACATTTATGATTTAAATATAAAGCTATTAATAATAAAATTTGCATAAATAAAATAAAGAAATTTACATCTAAAAATTCAAGAATAATTTTCTGATATAATGGAAAAATTATTTAAAACTTCAATCGTGAAGGGTTTTGTTTTAAGTGTATATGGCGAACTTGGTCCAACTCCTATTTATTGCTTTCCAGATTACTATACTGAGAAAGAACTAAAGGAAATTAGTGAAAAATCTAAAAAAGAAAATGAACTAATTCTATCTATGCGTGATATAACTCAAATTTCAATTAAAAATTTAAGTCTGTTTATTAGTGATAAAATAGTATCTCAAGAGAAAGATCTAAATAAAATACAGTATTTCGCAATTTTACCTTATCCTGATTTTAAAACTACTTCCCTCACATATTTCCATTTTATTAGATTAGAGTCAGAACGCCCTATAGCTACTGCATTTTCTATATTAGTAGAAGAAAATAGTCGAAGTTTTCTGTATAATAATATAAATCGAATTAAACCCATCGTTTATGAATTTTTTAAAACTTTTGATGAAGAAATGGAACAATTTTATCCTCCACGAGAAGAAATTTCATCAAGGTTCCATAATTTTTTATTAAAATTAGTGAAAATTGAACAAAGTCCATCAACTCCAATTACTACGCATAGGAAACTCAAAATTTTATTTGCAGGTCTTGATGATTCAGGTAAAACAAGCTTTTTATTATCAGTTGATCGAAAATATAGTAGATTAATTGGGTTAAAACCTACATCTGGAGCCAATATCAAATCAATTGAAGCTTTAGGGGCTACAATCTTTTTATGGGATTTAGGAGGGCAATATAAGTTTAGAAAAAAATATATAAGTAAAGCAGAAATTTATTTATATGAAGCAGATTTACTTTTTTATTTTATTGATATCAAAAATCGTAGTAGATTTGAAGAAAGTATTGATTATCTTCAGAATTTAAAAAATGTATTAAATAAATTCAATCAAAATACTCCAATTGTTTATATTTTATCTAAAGGAGATTCTGATATACTTAAATCTGGAGAAATTAATGATAATATTGAGTATATCAAAAAAAGATTATCTGAAATACCTTCTATTGAACCACTTGAAATATATATTACAAGTATCTTCCAAATTTTTACAATTTTAAGAGCATTTTCCTCAGGTATATCAAAATTAAGTCCAAATAGAGATTTGATTAATCATAATCTTAAGAATTTTTCTTTAGCAACTTCCTCTTATTTATCTATGTTATTAAGTATTGATGGATTAGTTTTAGCAGACTTTTATAGTTCAGAGATAATGGAATTTATTAAAATACCAAAATCAGAAGTTATGAACGTATTTGAAATAACAGCGCCACAATTTGCCATGTTATTTAAAATATTTTCAAAATTCAAAGCTTTGCAGAAAGAAGAAGCAATATTTAAAGTAGCGAATTCAGTTATTCTTTTCAAAAGAATCCAGATTGAAGATAATAGTATGTTTGTTTTATTTTTGGTAGATAATGAAAAGAAAAAAAAAATTATTAATAAACAATTAGCACAATTCTTATTTCAGACAAAAGATTTACTTCTACGATACATAGCTTAAAAAATTGTCTTTAGTGGTGTGTCCTCAGAAATTTTCTGTCTTTTTACTCTTTTTCGATAATAAGAATTAACTCCAGAAATTAAAGCAATTGCGGGTATAATACATTTAGCAAATTTAATTGGACCAAATAAAATAAAATCACTAGGAGCTGTGGCACAATATGTCATTATTGACGCAATTGCTCCACATCGGGCAACTTCCCCAAATTTTTTGATAAAAGACCATCCATAAATTGCATTGGAAGGAGCAAATCCCGTTGGTAATCCTAATTCCTTTTTTACTAACCCCGCTGTTTCAAAATTAATAGAAATTGAGGGTAAATCTAAGACAGCAGTATCAACTATTACATTTTCAATATTTGCTTTTTTTGCTTTTGGAATTAATATCTCTTTTAAGAATTTTAATTTTTGTTGTGGGAAAATATATTTATTTCCAAATGTTAATAATACTGCGTTTTTCACTCCAATTTGTTTTAATTTTTCTAAATTTTCATCATTGGTATTTTCATCAATACTATTTAATATAGCTCGATCTAACAATCCAATTTCCTTTAAACCTTCCATTGCGGGAATTCTTGAAGAATCATTTAATCCATCAACTAAAAAGGGATACTCTACGTTATCTGCAATGAATTCACATTCTTTTATCAATGCTTCTGGATAGGCTCCAACTACATCTATTACTCCTTGCAATTTTGTTGCTTCAATGATTTCTGTATAATCATTTAATTCTTTTTCAAGGATAGTTTTGTCAAATTTTCCTAGTTTTTCATCCAATAATGCAGCATGTTTTGTATAAAAAACTGTAGCTATCATTACAATTGGATTTACTCCTGGTTGACCTCCAAATAGAACATTACCTATTTTGAACGTCTTTTGTTCAAATTCTAAATTTAACATAATTTATTAAAAACTCTATTTTTATTATAATATATTAAATGAAGAAGTTAAAATTTATCAGTTTTTATTTTCAAATGGTTTATCTTGCATTAACATCTCTATAAATTTAGATACCTCATCTACTGGAATGACTAAATAATCCCCTTCAATACTATAGCCAAAATCCTCGGCCCAACTAGAAATATCTCTTAAAAATGTTTTTTTTTCCATTCTTAAAATTTTGCCCATTTGTTTTAATTCTGCTTTATTCGAACTTTCAACCATCTCCTTTACTTTTTTCTTTCTCTTTTGTTTTAAAGGTTCACTTACTAGAGTACCAGTGTATATTATAGAGATAATGAATTCCGGTATCCATCTATGCATTAAAATTACTATTATAACCGCAATAAAAGAGCTTGCAGCACTTATCGAAAAGTGTATATCATTCCACTCATATCCGATATAATATAAATCGATTTGAATTAACATTCTAATAATATTGACGATATAAAATATGACTGATGAGACAATGAAAGCTTTTGTTTTCCTCCAAATAATATCTTCTCTAGCAGTTGGATCTTGACTATGAGGAGTAAAAATTATAATTCCCGCAAAAATACAGATTGCTTGAACTCCTGTACAAAAAGTTTCAAAATATATTGGACTCCGACCTGGAATTAGAAAACTCCAATCAGAGTTTTCACTTGGAGCAAATTGCGCTTCAGCATCCATATTAAAAAAGAGATTTAAGAAATACACAGTCTGTTTTACTACAATTTCATGTAACCAATAATTAAATCTAAAATCAAAAAATAACAATATAAACCAAGCAGAAAGTGGTGCTCCAATAGCTAAAAAGAATATTGACCTTATGGAAAAAATATATTTTCTATTATCAAACTCGATCGTAGGTTTTTTTATTTTACTCAATTGTTTGATTTTCCTTGACAATTTTTTATGTCCTTGGATCTAATTCACCTTCACTTTCCCTTGTATGCTTTAGATAATAATGAAATCTGTCTAAAATTATATAATTGAGAATCATCAATAATGGAATCATTATAATTCCAAGATTATAAGAACTTTCTGACTCCAATAATGGAATTGTTAAACCAATTATAAAAGCAAACAATAGATTAATGGTTAATAGTAACCAAATCCTTATTTTCTTTAGAATTATTGGTTTCATAGCTGATACACTATAACCTTTTTATAAAAACTATAATTAATAGGAAATAAAAACTTTTATTAGAAAGGTGAAATCTCAATATATTTTAATTTTTATGATTATGTTCTAATATCTAATTTTTTAGATTGATTATAAAATATTTAATATATGTTATTTCTCATAGATGAGTTCACTAGGAAAAGAGTATAATTCCCTCAAAGTTGATTTTGTTGATAATAACATTCTGATAAAAAAAATCGAAATAAATAGAGTCAAATTAAATTCTATTGGTATATGTTAGTTTTATAAGTCTCGTAATGAAAAGCTATATACTTTTTCCTCTTCTTTTTTTATGAGACCCTCATCTATTTCATCATAGAGTAAATCATACTTGAATACACATTTGTCATCATCCAACAAAACACATTCTATTTCCTTTCCATCAACATCAATTTCTAACGCATCAAATATTCCTGAAAAAATTCCTTGATTAAGCAAACATAAGTTTTTTGCCATAATGTTATTATATTCATCCAAAGCTAAAGGTTCTTCAATCTCTATTGAAACATATTTTTTTTTAAATATTGGTATTAAATGTCCAAATCCCATTAGTTCTAATGCTTCAAGAATTACTATAATTATTTCTACTTTTGTTGTCATTGTTTCCTTTTTCCAATCCTTATCAGAGAAGAATTTGTCTATATACGATTTACCAATAGATTTCCCTACCCAAATTATGATATCTTCTGCATTCGTTCCGGCAAATTCTGAAAATTCAATTAAGTCAATTGGTCTTAGCATTAATAAGCGAATGTCTTTCTTTTTATCGCCTAAAAATAATTGTCCTAACTTTTCATCAATCAAAATTTGTAAATCTTTTCTCACTATTTTAGACATAATTTTTCCTTAATTTTATATAAAAGAAAATCATTTTTTGATTCTGATTTATTTAATAGAAATTTAAATAGATAGATATTTAAATTTATGGTTTAAAATAAATGACTTATAATTTGATTAAATTGAGAATTTTTTAGTTTTTAATAAAATATTATATTCCTTGTTTTGGGATAGTAGTAATTTTTTTATTTATTAAATAGTTAAATAGACATAAATGTATTATTCATTCAATTTAAATACCATAAAAAGATTAGTTTATTCTTTTAAAAATAAAGCTAAAATTTTTTTTTTAGGTTAAATTCCCTTATGTCATAGCAAATTAAAAATATCAAATTATTAAGTGAAATTTTTATGTCCGAAGAAGATAAAGAACCTCAAAATTCTGAAGTAAATGAACATGAAAAAGAAACTTCAGATGATAGCCCAAAAGCAAAGTTTTCTTTTAAATGCACTAGATGCGATAATTGTTGCGCTGTTAGGGGGCCTATCCCTATTACTTTTTGGGATCTTGAAATGTGGGCTCGAAATGGAGTCGTAGCTAACTTTATGCCATATTTAGATATTTATCAAAAACCTGATAGTGGGATTGATTTAATATTAAAACCTTTAGCTCCACCGCCAAAAGAGGGGGAAGATGAATCAACTCCTAAAGATCCATTTGGTACAGTACCTATCGAAGATTTATTAGATGTAAAATGCCCCCTATATAATAAGGATGATAAAAAATGTTTAGTCTATGAAAATCGCCCATTAAGTTGTCGAACCTATCCATTAGAATTTGATGGAAAAAACTTTATAGTAGTAGATGCAGATTGCCCTGGTATTGGTGAAGAAGGGATGACAAAAGATGAATTAAAAGAAATGCGAGAAACAGCAAAAACCATGCATTATGAATTAACTCGTATGAGAATCGCATTACCGGTATTAAATCAACTTGTCTCGCAAAAAGTAATGATGGAATTAATGCGGCAAAATATGGAAGCAATGAGTAAAATGTCTGATGAAGATAGAGCTAAATTGGATGAGATCTTCAAAAAAGAACGTGAAGTTAAATAAAATTTTTTTTTTATCTATTTATAAATAGAGAAAATCTGAGCGCTATAATGAAAAAACTAAAGATTAACGACTCTTTAATAGTTTTGGAACAAGGAGATATTACTGAATTAGATGTTGATGCTATTGTTAATGCAGCTAATACCCAACTTATATTAGGAGGCGGAGTTGCTGGAGCAATTAGGAAAAAGGGTGGACCTACTATTCAAGAAGAATGTAATAATATTGGTAGTACTTATGTAGGCGGAGCTGTAATTACAACAGGAGGTAATTTAAAGGCTAAATATGTAATTCATGCAGTCGGTCCTAGAATGGGAGAAGGAGACGAAGATCAGAAATTAAAAAATGCAACATTAAATAGTTTAAAATTAATGGATGAATATAAACTAAAAACGATTGCATTTCCCGCGATATCTACTGGTATTTTCGGCTTTCCAATAGAACGATGTTCAAAAATTATGATAAACACCGCTAAAGAATATTTACAAGGTAATACTCAAATAGAAAATGTTATTTTTTGCTTATATAGCATTTCTGATTTTGATGTATTTGAAAAGGAATTAAAATAATCCTTTTTTGGCGTTACTTTTTTTATGATAGTTGAATTAATAATTAGAAGGAGAGTTATTATTATTTCAAGATAATTTCATCATTTCAATTCAAAGAAATTTTGCATTACTATGGTTGATTATGGGTATATAAGATTTTTTGAAGATGTTAGAGCAAATGATGTTCCTCTGGTTGGTGGTAAAAATGCTTCCTTAGGAGAATTGTTAAGTTTTGGGATATCTGTCCCACTAGGATTTGCTACAACTTCAAAGGCTTATGATTATGTTTTAGATACCAACTTTTATACAATTAAAGAAGAAGAAGTTTCTTTAAGAGAACTAATTGAAAGAGATATTAAAAAAATTTCTAATGAATTGAAATCAGAAGACATTAAAGTAGTAGAAAAAGTTGATAAAATTTGTGCTAATATAAGATATCTCATCGAACAAGCAAAAATTCCAGATTCTTTAGCAGATGAAATCCTAAATGCATATAATATTTTAATAAAGAGAATTGGTAAAGAATCAACATTTGCAATAAGAAGTTCAGCAACAGCAGAGGATCTACCTGATGCATCATTCGCGGGACAACAAGACACTCATTTAAATATTTCTGGAGAGAAGGAAATTTTAGAGTATATTTTGAAAGATATGGCATCTGTGTTTACTACAAGGGCAACTATGTACCGTGAACGCGCTGGATTTGATCATTTCTCAGTTAAATTAAGTGTCGGAGTTCAACAAATGGCGGGTGGTAAAGGTGGAGTAAAAGCTTCTGGTGTGATGTTTACAGAAGATCCTGATAGTGGTAATCCCAATGTGGTAGTTATTAGGGGTACTTGGGGGCTAGGAGAACTAATTGTACAAGGCATTGAAAAAGGCGATGAATTTATTGTGTTTAAACATGATCCTAAAAGTCTTAGAATTATTCGAAGAGAACTTGTTAGAAAAGAGAAAATGATGATATTTTCTAAAGGTTCTGCAAAAATTGGAACTGATATAATACCAGTACCTCAAGAAAAGCAAATGAAATATTGCCTAGATGAAGAAGAAGTTATGACTTTAGTTAAATATGCTCAAAAAATTAGAGAACATTACAAAAAAAGAATGGATATAGAATGGGCAGTTGGAAATGATAATAAAGTATATATTGTACAAGCTCGTCCTGAAACTGTTCATAGTATTAAAGGTGATATAGAAGAAATTTTCTATTTACTTGAAGATCCTGAAGAATTAATTAATCAAAATTTATTAGTAGAAAACTCTGGTATTGCTATTGGTCGAAGAATTGGATATGGAAAGGTTAAAGTGATAGAATCAATAAATGATGCTCATTTATTACAACAAGGGGATATTCTTGTAACAGAAGAAACAAATCCAGATTGGACATCTTACATGCAAAACTTAGGGGGTGTTATTACTGAGAAAGGAGGGCCTACTTGTCATGCTGCAATTGTTTCAAGAGAATTGAATATAGCATCTATCGTCGGAGCTGATAATATTGTACAAGTTATCAAGGAAAAACAACGAGATGAGATAGAATATATAACTATTGATTGTAGCGAGGGAGAATCGAGGATTTGGTTAAAAGATGTAGAATATGATTCGGATACTATTGAATTCTCGAAATTACCAAATACAAAAACAAAAGTATTAGTAAATCTAGGCATCCCAAAGGGAGCTTTATCTTCTGGAAAGTATCCTGATGGGACAGGCTTAGCAAGATTAGAATTTATTATAAACGATGAGATTCAAATTCACCCTAACGCATTAATAGATTTTGAAGCATTGATCATGAGATATGATATCTTAGTAGAGCAAAGAAAAAGGATAGAAAATATAAAGAAAAGCGACCTTTATCATAAAGATCCTTTCAACCAAGAGATTTTGAAATTAAAGCAAACACTAGATAAAATTAGGGAATTAACAATTGGATATGATAGTAAAGAAGAATTTTACATAGAAAAATTAGCAGAAGGAATTGCTACTATTGCTGCTGGTGTTTGGAAAGAATTGGAAGATGGGAATATGGCAGAATGCGTAGTAAGGCTTTCAGATTTTAAAACAAATGAATATGCAAACCTTGTAGGAGGTTGGATTTATGAGGGTGAAGAAAATAATCCAATGTTAGGATTTAGAGGTTGCTCTAGATATGTACATGACGAATTTCAAAATGCATTTATGTTAGAATTAAGAGCGATTAAAAAAGCTCGTGATTGGGGATTAACAAATATTATTCCGATGCTACCATTTTGTAGAAGTCCTGAAGAGGCTAAAAAAATCATGGATATTATGGAGAGTGAAGGATTAATTCGTGGTCAGAATGGATTAAAAGTTTATGTCATGGCGGAAATACCTTCTAATATATTATGTGCGGATATTTTTTGTCAATATTTCGATGGATTTAGTATTGGAAGTAATGATCTGACGCAATTAACCTATGGAGTTGGACGTGATAATGAAAAAATGATTCCTTTAATGAACACTTATAATTATAATACCAATAGTGAAGCTATTAGGAGAGCAGTTAGTCATTTAATAAAAGTAGCTCATCAAAACGGTAAAAAGGTTGGTATTTGTGGGCAAGCACCCAGTGATGATCCTGATTTTCTTAGATTTCTTGTGAGAGAAAGAATTGACTCCCTTTCATTGAACTTCGACACGTTTGCTAGAGGGAGAATAAATACTTGGAGAACTGAAATAATTGAAGATAAATTATCTGATAAAAATAAAGGACAGTCTTATGAATTCTTAAATCAATGTGATACATTGATAAATAAAATTAGGATTCCACGTGGTAAGCTTCGAAATATGGTAAGAAAGCAAAATGAAATAGAAAATCAAATTCTTATGGAAATTACAGAGCAATTCAATCATATATTCGATAAAATTCACCAAATCTCATATAATTTTATACAAGATATTGATAGGGGAGAAATTAAGAATTTTGATGATTTTTTTAAAAATAATCAAAATCAATTGAAAGAATTTAGTGAGAAAATTCCAAATCTTAAAAAGAAAATACGTGAATTCGGAATATATTAATAAAACTCCTAAAATCAAAAAAATTATATTTTAAAAATAATTCTTATTTGTAAACGTTTTACTCATTTATAACACTCTTTTTGGTGATTTTTTTAATGCCAAGGGCAATAACTGAAGAAGAAAAAAAAGCCTTTGAAAATGTTGAATATCTTTTAAATGGTATGATAAATGACCGTAGCGTGCCCCGAAATATCAAAAGAATTGCACAAAGAAGTATTAATGAATTACATAACGAAGAAAACACTCCTGGTATACGAGCTAGTAATGTAATGTATATGGTCGATGATCTTGCCCAAGATGCTAATATTCCCTTTCACGCTCGCACAACCGTTTACAGAATTATCTCTATCTTAGAAAACGTTAAGGATTAATCTTATTTTTATATTTTATTAGCAAAAGAAATTTCAATATTCTTTTTTTTCAATGATTATTATTTAAATCAATATAATTATTTTATATGTTAAATGTAAAATATATGGAGAATTAGTTTTTTTATATTTTATAAACATAAGTTTCTAAAGATCATGGCGCGACAATTAATAACGGGCATTATTTATGTAGAAATGAATGATGAATTAGGACCAAACCCGGTAGCTTGGCTTGGCGCTAACTATTCACAGACGGAGTTAATCCAAATAAGTATAAAAACTTTAACAATTTTAACTGGAGAACAGGGCCTAGTTCCAAAATCTTTAGTTATCCTTCCCTTTCCTTCATTGAATTTAAAAGGATTGGTTAAATACATCAAATGGGATGATGCTTCTAGACGTGGAGGAATTGGTCAATCGGCAATAATTTTATTATTTCAAGATATTGATGATGTGATCTTTTACAAATATATTAATAATCTTTCTATTCCATTTGATAATCTTACTCAAGCTATAATAAATTTAGAAAAATCAACTAGTTCTAGAGAAGATTTCATACAAATATTAGAGCATCTTGAATTTAATATAAAAAGTCTTTTAGAGGAATTAAAGCTTCAGGAGATTTCACAACAAGAACAAGAAGAATTTCCAGCAATAAAAATCAAGGATCGAAGTTTAATCGATTATCAATTTAAAATAATAATTGTTGGAGATCCAAGCGTCGGAAAAACCTCCTTAATATTACGATATACAAATAACGCGTTTAGGAGAAATTATGTACCAACCATTGGTGTTATGGTTTCGGATAAGATCTTTAAAATCGATGAATCTATTGTTCAATTAACACTCTGGGATATCGGTGGTCAACAAAAATTTCAAACTATGAGACAACATTTTTATAAAGGGTCTGATGCCGTATTCTTCGTTTTTGATTTAACCCGTATTGAATCTTTCAACAATATATCTAAGTGGTATTCAGATGTAATTGAGCAGTTAAAGGATAGGTCTCCAGAATTAAAGGGATTTATTATTGGTAATAAAAGAGATTTAGCGGAGCAGAGGAAAGTAACATCTGAAATAGCTACTCAATTAGCAGATCAATTGAGTATGAAATTTGTTGAGACTTCAGCATTATTAGGAGAAAATGTAAATTATGCATTTTCAACAATCGCGAATCATTTATACAAATCATATATTTGAGTTTGTAGAAATAATCATTCTAATGTTAGTTCTTTATTGTTAAAGTTGATTTTATAGATATTAAATTATCGAAATTCCGAATTAAATTGGAACTATATATATATTCTATACACAATCAATTGACGAATATAGTTTGTCGATATTATATTGTGAGAGCATACACTTTCTATATATATTCCAGTAAGACCCTCTGAAATATAATTTCCAAAAATTTATTTCTGAAAGGAACTCATCTCTAATACACTTTCCCAATTTATATTACTAATAAAATTTTCTGATAATATATCATTTTCAATAAGAGATGAGCCATTTTATGAATATTTTTTATTCACACCTTATTGAATCTAATTACCAGTTTGGGTATGCATTAAATGAAGCTAAACG
>JBHLQA010000044.1:0-13349 GCA_048885285.1 Candidatus Odinarchaeota archaeon | reverse complement strand
AATAAAAATTTATGAAAGATTTTTTAGAAAATATTGGAAACCGGACATTATTTTTTAAAGAATCATTTCCCAAGGAGTAAGTTTATATCCTTTCCATTATATTTTAATACAAAAAAAAGATTTACCCCAATGTTTTAATATGTGATCTTTTTTATTTCGAGTATTAAAATAATCCATTTAAAAATAATGATGAAATGGAAAAAAATTTTATTCCTTGTAGCAAATTACAAAACGACTGGATATGATTTTTATGATTCAGCCTTTCCTCCATTAGCATTTGAATATCTCGTATCATATATAGAAGATATAGTAGAAGTGAAAATACTAGATTCGAAAGCTGCAAAATTAAATTTTTCACAAGTTAAGAAGGAAATTGAGAATTATCAACCTGATCTAGTAGGATTAACAGTACCAGTTACAAGTGCAATTGATAATATTTTACAGTATGCAAAAATTGCTAAATTATATGGCTCAACGACAGTAATTGGTGGTTGGCATCCAACATTAGCAGTTGAACAAACTTTATCTTCGCCATGGATTGATATTTTGGTTAGAGGTGAAGGTGAATTTACCTTCCGTGAATTGATTGAAAAGGGATCTCCAGTAAATATACGTGGTTTATCATATAAAGCGAATGGAAAATTAATCCATAATCCAGATAGACCGTTTTTAAAAAACTTGGACGAGCTAAAACTTCCATCTCGCCATTTGGTGAGAAATTATAGATACAAAATATTCAATATGAATTGTGATGCGATTGAGACTTCTCGAGGGTGTCCACAAGCGTGTAAATTTTGCAGTACTAATGTGGTATACAATCGAACATGGAGATGCAGATCTGTTGAAAATATTATGAAGGAATTAGAAATTATTTCAAAAAACAAAAAAATTACTGATATTTTTATTGTAGATGATAATTTTCTTGTCAATATGAAACGTGTTGGAAGATTATGTGTTGAAATAATAAAAGGTAAGAGAGAGGGAAAAATACGAAAAAATTTGTTTTTTTTCTTTCAAGGGCGATTAGATTCAATGGCAAAACACCCCAAAATAGTGAAATTAATGGCTGAAGCAGGTTTTTGGCTTGTTCTTGTAGGTGTAGAAGCAACTGACGATAAAGGACTCAAAGCAGTAGCCAAGGGTTGTAATATGAATCAAATTAAAAGAGGAATCAATGTTTTGCATGATAATGAAATAACTGTTATGGGAAATGTTATTATTGGAGCTAACCTGAACGATACTATAGATGATGTTTTTAGAACAATTAAAAGAACAAGTGAATTAAGCTTAGATTTACCAAGTTTTACACTTTTAACACCTTTCCCAGCAACTAAATTTTATGATGAAATAAAAGAAAATAATCTACTTTTGACAGAAAAATATAGTGAATATAACTGGCTCAATCCGGTTATAAAAACTCCTAATCTTAGTCCAGAAATTTTAAAAAAGTTATTATATCTTGGATTTTATTCAATTGGTTATTATGCTGGAGATATGAGAAATAAGGTATATTTGTACAATAGAGCTATTAAATCAAGAGGAATTTTTTATGTCATCAATCCTTTAAGAGCTTACCGTGCTGTAATTTCATATTTTAAGTGGAAAAAAATTGTACTAAAAAATTTAGAGGGATTAAAAAAGAAAGTGATAAGACAAATAAAAGGAGGAAATCGAAATAAGATAGCTGATATTAAAAAACAATTAGTAACATGGCGATCTAATTAAATGGAACAGAAACTTTTAAAAGACCAGATTTTACATTGGACAAGAATTCTATTAATTAAGCCTAATTATAGAACTATTGGTTGGGATTACTACAATATGGAATTTCCCCCGATTAATTTAACGTATATAGCTAGCTATTTAACTGATTTAAATGTTAAGATACAAATCCTTGATACAAAAGTGAAAAACTTAACATCTAGTCAGATTCGGAAAAAAATTGAAAAATTTAATCCCGATATTGTCGGTATTTCAGTCTTCGTATCTGCCGCATTAAAGAATTCAACTAATATTGCAAAGATTGTAAAAGAAGTCAATCCACATTGCACTGTAGTATTTGGTGGGAGGCACCCTACATTCGAGTCAGATTCAACTCTAGAAATTAATGAAGTTGATATAGTAGTAAGGGGTGAAGGAGAGGTAACATTTAGAGAATTAATTATTAATGGTAGCCCTTATAATGTGAAAGGAATTTCGTATAAATATAATGGGAAAGTAATTCATAATCCTGATAGACCATTAATTAAAAATTTTGAAAATATTAGATTTCCCGCTAGAGAGTTTACAAAAAATTATAAATATAAAATGTTTACAGTGAGATTAGAAACAGTGGAAACATCTAGAGGTTGTCCTTATACATGTAAATTTTGTACCACACATATTTTTAATAAAAACTTATGGAGGTCTCGTTCTGTTGAAAAAATCATAAATGAATTAAAAATTATCTCACAAAATAGAAAAATTACAGATATTTTTTTTGTAGATGATAATCTAACTGTGGATACCATAAGAATTGAAAATTTGTGCGATAAAATAATTGAAAGTAAACAAAAAAAAGAAATTAATGATTTTAAATTTTTTGCACAGATAAGAGTCGATTCTATTATAAGGGCACCTCAAATGGTTAAAAAGATGGCAAAAGCAGGATTTTGGGTTGTTTTTATAGGAATTGAAAGTGTGAATGAAGAAACTCTTAAAGAAGTAAGAAAAGGTTTTGAATTTAAAAAAGTAATTGAAGCACTTAAAATCTTACATGAAAATAATATAATTGTAATGGGGAATTTAATAATTGGTATTGATTTAGAAGAAACAGAAGAAGAAGTTATTAAAGAAATTAAATTTATGAAAACTGTGGATGTAGATTTAGTGAGCTTTGTCTTATTAACTCCATTTCCTGGAAGCGATACTTTTAAAGAACTGGATGAGCAAAGATTAGTAATATCTAAAGATTGGTCCAAATATACAGTTTTCTATCCTGTTATTAAAACTCATCAATTAAGTCCAAAACAATTGTATGATCTCTTATATTTCTCTTTTAGAGAACTAAAATATGTTAATAATTTGAAAGAAATTGGTTATCGTATAATTAAAACTAGAGGATTGTTATTTATTTTGAATCCTAGAAGAATTCTAACACTTATAAACTCTTTCTTAAAAATGAGAACTTTATTCAAAGAATTCAAGAAAAGATAAAATCTCTTTTGATATTTGTTAATAGTATTGATAGCTTTTTTTTTTCACAAAATTTTTAAAAAGTAAATCTTAGTTAAGCAGAAGAAAAAGTGTGGGATTTATATCTCTAAGATAAGAAATATCACTACAAACCATTTTATTAGGTATAAGAATAATGCAATTAAAAAATAAATCAGTTTTATTACTACTCATTTTAGGGATAGGTTTTTTTTCAGGATTTATAACAATTGCTAATGCTTGCAAAACTGATGACACTAAACATAATTATGCTAAATGGAGATTTTCGAACGATCAACCCTATTTATATGTAGAAGCAGATGATTACTATACTCTTGGATTCTTAGAAGGACAGAATTTAGCTTCTCAAATAGCTTGGATGAAACTTATGATCATGCTTCAAGCTCAAGAACTAGGACTTTCATATAATATTGCACTTTATTACACTTTAGATTACCTTGAATTTATTCCTGAAGAATACTTACTTGAGATGCAAGGAATCGCTGATGCCATTGATGTTATATCAATTTCATTTATGGGTAACAATTATGAAATTTCAATTGACTTTATGGATGTTTTAGCTCAAAACTGCTTTTGGGATATCTATTATGGAAAAATTATTCCAATGCTGACAGGTTATCCACAATCGCCTTTAATAGCGGGAGGATGCACTGCAATAGGATCTCATACTAACAGGAAAACAGTCTTTGGACAAACAATTGATCTCTCTCTATTAATGATGCCAACGGTGTCTTGGGTTTATACTAAGATAAATAACAAACGACTATTCTCATTTAGAATAGGTAGTATGCTGGCTATGGGGGGAATAAATAAATGGGGGCTTTCAATGTCTCTTAATCTGATTGAAGTATTTAATTATGGATGTTCAGGGATCCCTGTCTCAATCATTTATAGGAGCATCTTGGAAAACACCAGATCTGTTAAGCAAGCAGTAAGTAAAATTATTTCTAATGACTTTACATTAGGATGGAACTATATTATAAGAACTAGAAGAACTATGGTAGCAATTGAAACTATTCCTAATTCTTACTCATTAGAAAAAGTTACAAGAGGAAGTTATACTTTTGATGCCAACATGTATGAAAATCCATTATTCAAGATATATATGATTTACCCCACTAAATACTTAGAACGATATAATAGAGTTTCTGAATTATGTCAAGATAATAGTCAAGATGGGAACTTAGATATTAACGATTTAATCAATATTTGCTCAGATACTCAAATTTCAAGAAGGTTCACTTCAATAGACCCTATGGAAGTAGGCACAGTCGGTTCTTTTTTCGTTGATCACAAAAATAGAGTTTACTTTTGTTTAGGAAATCCATTAGACTCAAGTTTAGGACTAATAAAATTTATTTAAGAGAATTAAATAAGTAGTAAAATCATTATTAAATCCTTTTTTTTTAATTTTTGTTTTTCAAATTTTATTATCAAACCTTTTTTTCATGATTTACTGTAATATTTAAAGTATCTAGATAATTTTAGTAAAATTATATGTTTTATCTATTTTTTCAACAAGTCTTAATAATCCAGTTTTTGAAATTTCTGTTTCAATTTCCTTCATATGATGACAATTTATCGAGAAAATAGCATCTGGTTTTAGAACTCTTCTACAACATCTGTCATGGCAATTGTAAAATAATTCTCTTCTTATTATAAGTAATTACTTATATGACAATTTATTGGTTTAAAAAGGGAGAATCATAAATTTGAAGATATATTTTTAACCAAAATATTTTTCTTCTTAGGTACCATTATCAATTGTTTCTTTTCCTATATTACTTATCGATAAAATCTACTCCTTAGAATTCATTATACTCGATATATTATAAAAATATATATCCTGAATGGAATAATGTTTAAATAGTAAATTATATATAAAGTTACAGACGAAAAATGCCATTCTATCGTAATAGAAGAAGTTATAAAAAAAACCAAATTTACAAATGCTCATTATGTAAAAAAGAAGTACAATTCTCTAGTATACTTAAGTGTGATATTTGCCATAGCAGATTATGTGAGGATTGTAATATAGGAGGATTTTGTACTAATCATTTTAAAGAACTTTCTCCAGAAGGACAGAACATCTTCATTCAAATTAAAGAAAAAAATAAGAAAAAGAATAGAATTTTGAGTTTAATAATCGTAATATACACGGTAATTTTCATTATTTGTGTATTTATCCCGGTTATTTATGATATAATAAACATAATTATTAATCATTCAATTGAAACTTTAACAGCTGGCGTTAGATTTATTGAAAGAGTTATGGTTATAGCTATAATATTATTATTTGGTTTTTTTCTTTTGATTATTATTACTTTCGCTATATCATACATTTCAAATAAGCAATATCTAGCAAAAAAATTAGAAATATATTCAAAATATAAGCAATCAATTAGTTAGATACAATAAATCAATATTTTATCTTCCATTGTTTTTATCCATAATGCTTCTCTTCCTCTTGATCTGCATCTATAGCATCTTTCTCTATATCCCGACCAAGCCATTTCTCACTCAAAATTTCCTTATAATATTCATGTTGGATTATTAAATTCATGATTTCCGTTGTTCCCGTCCAAATTTCACCTATTCTTGCGTCTCGTAGTAATCTTTCAATTGGATATACTGTTGTATAACCAATCCCTCCCATAACTTGCATAGAATTATTGATAACCTTCCAACATGATTTAGTTGAAAATTTTTTCGCTTCAGAAACTAACCTTCTTTGAAGTGTAGGTGGAGCTCCAGCGTCAATACTTCTGGCAGTGTTATATACAAAAGATCGTGTTGCGTCTAATAATGTAATACTATCTGCTATTAGAAAATTTACTCCTTGAAAGTTCCTTATTATTTGCCCGAAAGCTTTTCTTTTGGTACTATATTTTGTAGCAATTCTTAAACACGCCCTCGCAAGACCGATAAAACCCGAAGCTGTAGTTAAACGTTCAGGAACCATCATTTGATAAAAAATCTTTCCACCAGCACCTTCTTCAATAATAACATTTTCTTCAGGAACTATAACATTATCAAATTTTATTCTACCTGCACCGCCACCTCTAGTCCCTAATATACCATAGAGATATTCAACAGAAACATTTTCGGTTCTATCTACTATAAATAAACTTAAAGCATTATGAGGATCGGCTTTTGGATCTAAATTAGTTTTTGCATAAACCAGAAAGAAATCTGCTCCTTCTGCTCCTACAACAAAACGCTTTTCTCCATTCAAGACATAATGATCACCTTTTTTCTTCGCAGTGGAAGTAGCTCCAAAGAAATCAGATCCGCCTCTTGGTTCAGTTAAAGCTTCAGCAGTAAATTTCTTCCCTTCACACATAGGTTTAAGATATTTCTGCTTTTGATCCTCCGTCCCAAACTTATTCAGAGCTTCTCCACAAATACTAGGTAAAGAAAATAAACAAGCAAGTGAACTTCCTAATACACCAACTTCTTCTTGAGCTATAATCTCACTTTCCCAATTCAATCCTCTTCCTCCATATTCTTTAGGAAATCTTATTCCAATTAGATTTTGTTTGGCTAAAGCATTTAACCATTCAGTAGGATATTGCATCTCCTCCTTATCCATTTTTTTTAATAATGAGGGAGGAACTGTGTTTTTTACGAATGTTCGTACTTCTTCTCTAAATTTTTTATTTTCTTCACCTAGTAGATAATCATACATTTTTGATCCTCTTTGAATGAAATAATTTGTTGCGATAAAATAATGATGGGTATTATAAAAATAATAATTTGAACTAAAACCATTTTTTTAATATTCACTTCTGTTTCAAAGTTCCAATATAGTTCATTAGTTAAAACTATAAATGTTTAAAATTACTTATCTTGTTCATTATATAGTAAGTTTATCAATATTTTTTTATATAATATTCGAAAAATCATAAAACTATAATTATAATCTTGAAAAATTAAATATACAAATCACCAATGTTCGCTAAAATTAAAGAAGGCTATAAAGAATATCCTAAAGCATTTAAAGTGCTGACGTTCGCCACTTTCATTGACCAAATAGGAACTTTCTTATTATATCCTTTTTATGCTCTGTATGTAACTGAACGTTTTGGTGTAGGAATGATAGAAGTAGGATACCTATTTTCAATCTTTTCTTTGGGAAATATATTTGGTAGTATAATCGGAGGCGCCTTAGCTGATAAATATGGACGTCGTGCAATGGTATTAATTGGTTTAATTGTAAGCGGGATAGGAAGTATCTTAATGGGATTAGCTAATAATTTAAACACTTTTTATATACTTGCAGCGTTTCTAGGTTTAATAGGCAATTTTGGAGGTCCTGCACGACAAGCAATGGTACCAGATTTACTTCCAAAAGAAAAACAAGCCAATGGATTTGGAATTCTACGAGTTGCTTTTAATCTCTCAGCTGTGATTGGTCCTCTATTAGGCGGATTTATGGCAACCAGATCCTATATGTTATTATTTATTTCTGATGCAATAAGCAGTATTATTACTGCTATTATAGTCTTTGTTGTCATTCCAGAAACTAAACCTCAAACTCAGGATGAAACTTCAAAACAGTCAGTCATGAAAACACTAATAGGATATAAAGATGTTGTAAAGGACTGGAAATTTATGATTTTCATTGCGGTATCAGCTATAATAGTTTTAGTATATATGCAGATGAATGGGCCACTATCAGTTTTCTTAAGAGATGTTCATGGGTTTCCCATAGAAGATTTTGCTTGGTTAGTGAGTATGAATGCGTTAATAGTAGTACTTTTTCAATTTTGGATAACTCGGATAATTTCAAAATATACTCCTATGAAAATGATGGCTTTTGGAATGATTTTTCTTATGATTGGTTTTGGGATGTATGGATTTGTTTCCAAACCATATATGTTTTTTGTTGCTATGGCTATTATCACAGTGGGTGAATGTATTGTATTCCCTCTTGGACAAAGTATAGCTGCTGCATTTGCTCAAGAAGATAAGCGTGGACGATATATGGCTATATATGCTTTTCAATGGATGATTCCAAATCTGTTTGGTGTTTTAGTTGCTGGATTAGTTTGGGAATATATTGGACCAAACTGGGTATGGTATTTTGCTGGGCTTCTATCTTTGATTTCAATAATTGGATTTTTATTACTTGAAAAGATTACTACACTACGTTTTTTTAAAGAAAAAGAGCCAATAAATGAAGAATTTACTGAAATGGAGATTACATCAATTGAATGAGAGATCTCTGATTTTTTGTTATTAATTACTGCCCATCGATTAATATTTTAACATTAAAAATGTATCATTTAAGATCGTGAAACGCATCTTTCACGAAAAATTTTAAGGTAATTTTCTAAGATTTTGAGTTTTTCAAATGTTCGAAAAGTGCACCTTAATACTTTAAAAATAAAGGGGTTTCTAATTCTATAACTAATTTATTTTAATAAGATTAAAATATCAAATAATGAATAGAAACATAATGAAATCTAGTGTTGTTAAAATTTATATATTATGTACTAGTTATTTCTTAGGCTTGTTAGTATGGCCTAGAATATCGAGAAACTTCGGATTATATAATCCTTTTAGTTATCTTTTATTTAATTTTTTATTTTTAATTAGTATATTTTTTATCTTAGATCTTTATAGAATAGAGAATAAAAATCTATTTAATTATATTATTAAAATTGCTATTATATTGGCGTTTATTACTGAAGGTTTTGGGCTACAAATATCCTTACCAGAATTTAATTCAGCATTATGTATGATCCCATCGTCCCGTGCTTTTAATGGACTCAAAATTGCTATTGTAGCATCCTTTATTGGTGGATTATTCATATGTATTTATCTTATTTCTTGTGTTATTTATCAAATAAAAAAATCCATAGAAAAAACTCCAAATTATCCGTATAACCAAGAGGATGATAGTTATAAGAAAAAGAAATCCATCATCCAAGATAATTCCTTGTTTTATATCTCAATTGGTCTTTTATTTTTTCACATTTCATTCTTAATACCATCTATTTTTGAAAGTATAGGATGTAATCGAATTCCTGATAATTCAATAACACCAGTAGGCCTCTTTTGGATTTTTCCAGGAGTATTTTCTATTATATATTTATTATTTCCTATTATAAGAACATTCAACATTAGATTAACTGAAAAAAGGGGGCTATAAATCTCCCATAAATAATTTAATTAATCTTCAATCGCTAAAAAATAATCAATAGAAACATAATGAAATCTACTGTTATTAAAATTTATGTATTAAGTACTAGTTATTTCTTAGGCTTGTTCTTATGGCCTAAAATATCCAGATATTTTGAGCTATATAATCCTTTTAAGTATATCTTATTTAATTATTTGTTTTTTTATATTATACTTTATATCTTAAATCTTTATAAGATAAAGAGTAAAAATACTTTTAATTATGCGATAAAAATAATTGTTTTATTGGCATTTATGGTTGAAGGTATTATACTTCAAAGTGCCTTACCAGCAATTCATTCGGAATTTTGTACTTTTCCCCCTCTCTATGCTTTTGAGATAATTAATATTGCTATAACGGCTTCCTTTACAGGGGGATTATTCATGTGTATTTATCTCATTTATTATGTTATTTATCAAATAAAAAAATCTATAGAAAAACCTAAAAATTATCAATATAACCAAGAGGTTGATAGATATAAGATAAAAAAGTCCATCATCCAAGATAATTCCTTATTTTATATCTCAATTGGTCTTTTATTTTTTCATATTTCATTCTTAATCCCAAATATTTCTGAAAGTATAGGATGCAATAAATTTTCTGATAATCTAGTTAAACCAATAGGACTCTGCTGGATTTTGCCAGGAATATTCTCTATTATATATTTAGCATTTCTTATAATAAGAAGATTTCATATTAGATTAACTAAAAAAAAAGCTCTACTAATTTCTCATGGTTAATTTAATTAATTTTCAATCTCAAATATAATTTTAAGATATTCATACTTAGAATTACGAAATTTTAAAATAGTATTAGCAAATCTTCTTAAATTCTTCAATATATCTTCTTCACATTTTTTTCCTTTCTCTGGTCTCTTCCAAATTCCTTAGTAGTATTTCTAATAGGATTATTTATGTGGATTATTAAACTAGATTAAGTACAGTATTTAATAACAATTTTATTTCTAAATCTAATAATAGGATTTAGGTTAATTGTTGAGATCAATAATTAATGTTTCTTAAATAGTATCTACAGATGAGAAATTGCTTGAATTTGACATTCATTCAATCAAATAATCGAGTTTTATTTACCTTTCTTATTATTAAATTAGAATTAAATATAGAGAGAGGAATTAATATTTAGTATTAAAAATCAACTTAATGTTTTTATTATTAGGTTTAAGCATTTCATAGTTTAAGTTTGACAAAAAGATGGATACATGCATTTAAAATAAATCAAATATTATTTGAATTAAAGAAGGTATAAGAATTTGAATCCCTGAATTCAAATAAATTTTCAAAAAGAATAAAGGTAAAGAGAAAAAATAGGTTGAAAAAAAAAAATATCTTAACAACTGCTTCTTTAAAATTTTCATTATTAGTAATTCTAACCCTCATTACCAGTACTTTAATTTCTAATATTAATTCTTTCACTAGGGTATCAATAAAAAAACTTAGATCATCAGAATTTTTGGTACCAACCATCCCTTTTGTAATTGATGATTTGAGTGCTCAAAACTGGACATGGGCAACAAGTATAGGGTTGTGTAGTGGTTACGGTAATTATTCCCACCCATATCTAATCGAGAATCTGGAAATTGATGGGGGAAAATCACAATCTTGTATTGAAATTAGAAATTCAAATGCTTTTTTTATTATAAGAAATTGCACTTTATTTAACTCAGGTATGGGAGTTGACTATCATAATTATGCTGGAGTAAAGCTTTATAATGTTTCCAATGGAAGGATTATTGAAAATGATTGTTCAAATAATAAAGATGAAGGTATAGCTCTATATATCGATTGCTTTAATATCACAATTATTGGAAATACAGTAAATCATAATTCCGGTTATGGAATACATTTAAATTATAACTGCGATAATAACACGATTTTGGGAAATACAGTCAAACATAATTCTGATTCTGGAATATGTTTATGGAGTTCTTGTGATAATAACACAATCTCAGGAAATACAGTAAATGATAATACTGGTTGTGGGATATATTTAAGATTTTACTGTAATAATAACACCATTACTGGAAACACTGCAAATAATGTATGGATTTTTCAACGTCACGGGATATATTTAAGATATGACTGTGATGATAACTATATATCGGAAAACTCTGTAAGTGATAATTCTGATACTGGAATATCCTTATTGGAATACTGTAACAATAATTCAATATCAGGTAACAATGCAAGCAATATGGCATCAAATAATCAAGATTACGGAATATTTTTGTATGATAACTGTCATAATAATAACATCTCGAAAAATATAGCAAATAATAATTCCTATTCTGGGATCTACTTATATAATAGTCGTAATAATACTATTTCAGGAAGTATCATAAATAATAATTCTTTTTATGGGATATATCTGAATAATTCTTATAGAGTTAAATTGGTCGAAAATCGTTTATTTAAAACAGGATTATATGTTGAAGGTTCCCTTTCCGTTTTAAGCACACTTGAAATTAATACTTCAAATCTAATGAACGGAAAACCAATTTATTATTATATAAACGAGAAAGGTTTAAGTCCAACTGATTTTTATAATGCAGGGCAAGTAATTTTAATCAATTGTTCATATTCCGTGATTTCTGGAGTAAATACATCTCACACCTCAATAGGTATATTTTTGCATACAAGTTCTCATAACACCATCTCAGAAAACATAGTAAATCAAAATTCATTTTATGGGATATCTTTATATAATAATTGTAATAATAACTCCATCTCAGGAAATACGGCAAATGATAATATTGAATGTGGAATATATTTATTTAAAAACTGCAATAACAATAATATCTCGGGAAACACCGCAGGTAATGTAGTGATACTTCGTCAAGATTACGGAATATTTTTGTATGATTCCTGTAACAATAATAACATTTCAGGAAACACTTTAAACAATAATAGCAATTCTGGGATATATATATTTGATAACTGTAACGAAAATATAGTTTCTAAAAATATAGCAAATAATAATTCTTATTATGGTATCCACTTAAATAACAATTTTAATAATAATATATTGAGAAATACAGTTATTAGTAATGCATATTACGCAATATATTTAGAAAATTCTTATAGTTCTTTATTGTTCGAAAATCAATTATTTAAAACAGGATTATATGTTGAAGGTTCCCTTTCCGTTTTAAGCACACTTGAAATTAATACTTCAAATCTAATGAACGGAAAACCAATTTATTATTATATAAACGAGAAAGGTTTAAGTCCAACTGATTTTTATAATGCAGGGCAAGTAATTTTAATCAATTGTTCATATTCCGTGATTTCTGGAGTAAATACATCTCACACCTCAATAGGTATATTTTTGCATACAAGTTCTCATAACACCATCTCAGAAAACATAGTAAATCAAAATTCATTTTATGGGATATCTTTATATAATAATTGTAATAATAACTCCATCTCAGGAAATACGGCAAATGATAATATTGAATGTGGAATATATTTATTTAAAAACTGCAATAACAATAATATCTCGGGAAACACCGCAGGTAATGTAGTGATACTTCGTCAAGATTACGGAATATTTTTGTATGATTCCTGTAACAATAATAACATTTCAGGAAACACTTTAAATAATAATAGCAATTCTGGGATCTACTTATATAATTATTGCAATGAGAACTTTATTTTAGGAAATATAGTAAAAAATAATTCTGGTAGTGGAATATTCTTGTTTTACTATTGCAATCAAAATAACATCTCAGAAAATATTGCGAATAACAATTCTGGTTCTGGGATTTACTTATTTGATAACTGTAATAATAATAGCATCTCAAAAAACAATGTAAGTAATAATAAGAATTCTGGAATTTATTTATTTTTACGTAGCAATGAGAACAAAATCTCGAGAAACAATGCAAGCAATAATAGGGATTATGGGATAATATTATATGGAGATTGTAATA
>JBHLQA010000043.1:0-13429 GCA_048885285.1 Candidatus Odinarchaeota archaeon | reverse complement strand
GGATAGAAGTTTGAGCAATACAGATGATAAATTTAATTTCATAAGAAGAGAAACAATAGAAAACCATCTTGCTTTCTTTGATAATAAATCAAGTAAAAAAGATAGTGAGATCATTCATTTCCTTTCACGAGATAAATGTAAACAATTGGTAGAATACTTAACAAAAAATGAGGATGGCTGCTTTCTTACCAAATTATCTACAGATTTAGGGATGCATTTTAACACTATAAAAAAATATATGAACAAACTTGAAGAATTCAACCTCGTTTCAAATAGAGATGCAAAACAATATTTTTTAAATAGAGAAAATCTTGAAAAAATAAATTAACGTTTTTTTTCCATTTATCTTTTTCCTACAACATAATGAGAAAAAATTTTATTATTTTAACTATATGTCTAGGTTTATCAAATTTTTAACCTATAAAGAGAAGAATAAGTTGTCAGAAGAAAAGAAGCGAATTAGTAGGAGAAGAGGAAGATTAAATATGAAAAAAGATATCTTTTTAAGGTGTTTGGAAAATTCATGGGATTTTTAAACTCATTATAATATTTATAGATAAAAAGATGAAGTACTGAATTTATTGATAGTAGATCACTGTGATAAAACAATCAGTATAAAAATAGTGTATTTTGGCCCTGCTTTCTCTGGAAAGACTACTTCAATTAAGTCATTATTCTCACATTTTGGTAAAAGTGAAGCACTCCATAGTATTGAAAGTACAGTAAACCGAACTTTATTTTTTGACTATGGAACAGTTACATTTCAAAATCAGGATTGGAAACTAAAACTTCATATTTATACTACGACAGGTCAAGATTTCTATTTTGTTACTAGATCAGTTACATTACGAGCAGTTGATGGAGTAATTTTTGTATTAGATTCTCAAAAAAATGTATATGAACGAAATTTAGTATCATGGAACGAACTTCTCTCTTATTTTCGTGAAATTCTTAAAGATATTCCAATTATCATCGCTTTTAATAAGCAAGATTTACCTGAGAAATTTAATCCTACTGAATTCTTGAAGGAAATAAAATATAATGAGTATAAAAACATAGATCGCCGATATACCATAGCAATTAGCGGAGAAGGTGTTCTAGGTTGTTTTGAAGATCTTTTAAGGTTAATTTTAAGGAAGTATTATAAACACAAATTAGTTTCAGTAGTAAATTGATTAAATATATATTAATTATTTATCCCTATTATCAGAATTTTGAATTATAAGATTTTTTATAAATTCAATTTTTATAGGATTATGCTTTTTTGCTTCATCTAATAATTGCTTAGCTTTAGTATTTTCTGGTTCAATCTCTAAGATGTAATCACAAAAATCTAATGTATTTTCATAGAATCCAAGATCAAATGTTATTTGTGCTAATTCAAAAAGAATTTTAGTATCAGTTGGACTTTTTAATACAATTATATTTAATTTTTCATTAAACTCCATATAAGCTTCAATAAATCTAACTACTTTTTCCGCAGGTTGGATAACATCTTCATGACCTTCAAGTAATATATCAATATCTAATTCTAAGAGTTTTGGTAATGATTTGAGATATGCATTTAAATCTCCTTCACGTATATTAATAGCTATCCCTGGAAGATCTCCCCCAAATAAAATTCTTTTACCTCCAATTTCTAATAAATATGCTACTGACCCAGGAGTATGTCCGGGAATGTGAATACATGTAAATTCATATTTTCCAAACTTTAAAATTTCATAATCTTTTTTAATTTGATAATTTACTTTTACAGGTTCATACTTATAATTTGCAAACTGTTGAGCGATAATTGGATCTCTTATTTTTAATTCATTTTCTTTACTGTCCAGTTCATGAGCATAAATTTTGATCTCATTATTAAATTCTTTAAGTTTATAACATGCTCCATAATGGTCAATATGACCATGAGTTATGAGACAATGTCTAATTTCTTTTAGACTAAAACCTTCCTTCTCTATAACTTTGATTAATTCAATATCCATCCCAGCATCTATCAACACTAATCCATCATCGCTTTTGGTGTCCACCATATACACACACGATCCCGCAACATTAGGATCATATGGTTTAACAATATATAAATTATCTACAACTTTTCTCATTTTTAATTCAAATAATTTAATCGATTAAAGTGAACTTAATTAGTTATTATTTATAAAAATAATTTTGCTAATATACCAATTTTTTTAAAATATTCAAATTATTAAATGAAATTTTTTAATATTTATAAAGAATAAATCGTGCTTAGTAGGAATATCAAAACATTTTAGCAATAGATATATCTATGAAAGTGATTTTTAGGAGATTAGAGCAAATTAGATATATAATTCTATCAATAAACTAATTAGAAGACTTGGCTTTCAGACTGATTAATAGTTTTAATTGGTCTTAAGACAACACAAACTCTTTCAACACTTCTTACATCTGCTCTACCACGAAAAGATTCTATTAGAGCATCTAATTCAACAATTTCTGGCACATTTACTTTTACTAAAACTCCACATTCCCCTGCGAGGAAATAAACTTCTTCACATTGAGGAAGGATCTGGGCTTCCCTTAATAGTTCTTTGGTTTCTGCTAGGCTTTTTGGAATAAGAGTAAGGAATGCAATAATACACCTTTCATCTTCTCGACAGACTTTTATTGTAAACTTTTCAATTACGCCTTCTTCTTGAAGTTTAATAACTCGTTTTCTTACAGTCGATTCAGACAAATTTACCTTAGGATCTCCTGCTATATCATGATATGGTCTTCTAGAATCCTCAAAAAGCATTTCAAGAATTCTTTTATCCTTATCATCAAGATTTTTTATTTTTATAACCTCCTTTTTTTCTTTCAAATCAAAAAAAATTCATTTTAAAATTTATAAAAATTTCAATTTCTTTTTTCCTTTATTATTATTAGAAATCTTTAAGAAGTGGGCTAAAGAGTCTTTCATAGTGGACTGCCATGCAATGAATACCAGCAGCTTTCGTAGTTTTTTTGATTTCTTTAATGAATGGCTCAAAAAATTCAAGATTTATTTTATCTATTGCTGCATATTTTTCTGCTTTATCCTTAATTTTTTTAGTTGTCTTTAAAGCGTTGAGAAATTCATTGGGAACAGAAACTCCTGGAATATATTCATTAAAATACCAAGCAATTCCATAATTTTTAATTGGGAATAGTCCGAGTAAAACTGGTGTGTTGTATTTTTCTAATTCCTTTAAGAATTCCTTTGCATCATCTATATCAAAACTTGTTTGAGTTTGTATGAAATCCGCACCAACTTCAACTTTTCTCCCCACTTTTAAAATTTCTGGTTCTCTTGGATTAGAATTTGGATTCGCCGCACATCCTACGTTTATTTGAGGTTTTCCGCCTTGAATCTCATTTCCTTCTAAATCAATTCCTTCATCGACCATCTTAGAAACGAGGTCTATCAATTGAGTAGAATCTAAATCATAAACAGGTCTAGCCTTATTATGATCTCCAAGAGCAGAATGATCTCCTGTTAGTGCAAGTAAATTTTTAAGTCCAAGTATTGCTCCACCAAGAATATCACCAAACAAGGCAATTCGATTTCTATCTCTAACCGTCATTTGCCAAATCGCTTCTAAACCAACTTTTTCTTGAACTAAGTAGCAGGGAACCATAGAACATGTATATGCATCTCCTTGTGGACCATCTGTAACATTAGCAGCTATAATTTTACCAGTTTTTTTCATCTCTTCTGCTGAATGTAGAACATGTGTTAAATCAAGATCTTTTTCAGGTTCTAATTCACCAGTGAATACAAATTTACCTTCTCTGATTGTTTTAACCAAAGTACTATATGCAGGTCTTTGTGGCATTTTATGCTTTCTCCTCCTTTTTTACTTTTTCTTCATTTGAAATAGGCTCATAAATAGGTATAAATCTTGGACTTGACCAAATCTGATAATTTCTTGGAGCTCTATATGTTTTAAATAGATCAAGTCTATTAAATTTCTTCAATCGCTCCCAGATTTTTACCCACGCACAATCGTGTGTATATCCTCCTACCTCACATTTACCATCAACTTGTCCTCCACAGGGACCGTTACTTAGATTTTTAGCACATCCCGCCATTGGACAAATACCGCCTGTAACTCCTAATAGACATTCTCCACATGTCTCACAATATTCAACAAAATAATTCTCACCATTATTTTCTGCCCCCCCAAACATGCTATTTTGTGCTGGAAAAGTGAGAATTGTAGGAAATACTCTATTTAACATTCCCACTCCTAAACCACAAGCCAATGATACAATTGCATCATATTCTTCGATGAAAGGTCTTAATGTTGTTGCAGCAATTCTATCATCACACTGTCTTAAAACAGTGATTGCTTTCCATTTTAATTCTTTTCCATCACTTCTTGCCTTCAATTCGAGCATTTGAGCCAGTACTTTTGCTTCATTAATTGAGCGAGGTGGTTGACAACACCCATCACATCCCGCAACAAGGATTTTTGAGTATGGTTTTATCATCTCATATATTTCTTCAATATCTTTTTGCTTTGTTATAATCATATTAATAAACTCTTTATTATCTGAACTTGATATTTTTTTTATTTAGTTATTACAATTTCTTTTTTTTCTACTTTTTTCGTTTTTTTTTTTTCGTTTTTTTTCTCCTTTTGATAGTCATTTTCAATATGACCTAATTTTTGTAACTTTTCAGTGAATTCTGTAATGGTTTCAGCAAATATTTTTCCTTCACTTGCAGAAACCCATTTTCGCATGAATCTTTCTGGATTAATTCCGAGTTTTTCTATTATTTTTTCAATTTCATTCGTTCTTCTTAAGGTATCTTGATTTCCCGCAATATAATGACAATCCCCTAAATGGCATCCCCCAACAAATACACCATCAGCACCTTCTAAAAATGCTTGTAAGATAAAGCTTTTTGGAATACCACCTGAACACATCACCCTTATAGTCCTTATATTTGGAGGATATTGGTATCGACTTACTCCAGCTAAATCTGCTCCTGCATAACTACACCAATTGCAGAGAAATGCGACTATTCGTGGTTGTCCATCTGTATCACTAACTTTTGCAGCTTCGGTTATCATAGGTTCAATTTGAATACGACCAAAATGGCTCATTGTTATAGCTTCTGCTGGACATTCCGCAGCACAATCTCCGCATCCTTTACAAAGTAAAGGATTAACTTCAGAGATCATTAAACCTTCTTCATATTTGACGCCAACGGCTCCATAATTACAAACTTCAGCACATCTATTGCAACCAATACATAAAGCGGGATCAACCTTCGAGATAATCCCTTCAGTAATTAGAATATCCTTAGATAAAATAGTAGTAGCTCTGGAAGCAGCTGACATTGCTTGTGCTATACTTTCTCTAATCGTTGCTGTTCCACGGGCAGTACCACATAAAAATATACCATCTGTAGCAAAATCTGATGGTCGAAGTTTTACATGAGCCTCTAAGAAAAATTTTTCATCGTTTACAGGGACTTTCAACATTTTTGCTAAATCTTCGTTCGCTTTACCATTGGCAATTATTCCTGCACTTAAAGCAATTAAATCAGTATCTATCTTAACATCGCTAATATCTGGCTTGCTTATATAAATACTTAATTTTCGATTTTCTAATTTAATTTCAGGAGGTTGATCCTCTTTAAATCTCAGAAAAATTACTCCTTTTTCTCTTGCTAAATTATAATATTTCTCTTTAAATCCATAGGTTCTAATATCTCTATAAAGAACGGTAATATTAAGATTTGGATTTATTTCTTTTGCTTTTAAAGCATTTTTAATAGCTTCACTGCAGCACATTCTACTACAATAAGGATTTTCCTCATTTCTTGAGCCTACACATTGAATCATCACAATTGAATTTAATTGTTTAACTTTTTCTTCTTCAGTAAAAAGAATTTTCTCTAGATCAGATTGTAGAATTATTCTCTCATCTTTACCAAAAAGAAATTCACCATCCTTAGGTTGATATTCCTGGGCTCCAGTAGCAACTATAATAATACCATGCTGAAATTCTTTCTTTTGTCTATCTTCACCAAAAGTAATATTTGTTGTAAAATTACATACATATCCACCTATTGAGTTGATTCTAGCATTAAGAAATATATTAATAAGTTTATGATTTTCGACTTTATTTACTAGATCTTCAAGAAATTCCTGTACATTATAATTTTCTATGGTTTGATAAATATTTTTAGAAAATCCTCCCAACCTATCACTTTTTTCAACAAGAAATACTTCAAATCCTTGATTGGCAAGATTCAAGGCAGCTGTCATACCTGTTACACCTCCACCAATTACCATACCCTTATGAATAACCTCCACTTGTTGTTCTTGTAGTGGAACTAATTTTCGAGCTTTAGCAATAGCCATTCTTACAAGATCCTTTGCTTTTTCTGTCGCTTCTTCTGGTTCATGCATATGCACCCATGAACATTGATCTCTAATATTTGCTAGATCAAACAGATATTTATTTAATCCTGCCTCTCTAATAGTCGCTTGAAATAATGGTTCATGAGTTCTTGGAGTACATGAAGCAACTATTACTCTATTTAAGTTATGTTCTTTTATTTGTTCTTTAATATTAGTTTGCGTATCCGCGGAACAAGTATACAAGTTACGTTCGGCATGAATTACATCAGGTAATTTCCTTGCATATTCAACAACTTCAGGAACATCTACAACCCCCCCTATATTAATACCACAGTGACATATGAAAACTCCGATTCTAGGGGGTTCTCCACTTACATCTCTTTCTTTTGGTAATTCTTTTTCAGTGACTAAGGTATTCCTCACATCAGATAAAAGAATATTAACAGCCCCAGCGGCAGCACTTGCCTCTACAACTGTTTCTGGAATATCTTTTGGTTCTGAAATCATACCACATACATAGATTCCTTCTCTGGAGGATTCTACAGGGGAAAAGGGTTTTGTTTTACAAAAATTATAGCTATTTAATTCAATATCTAATTTTTTTGCTAAATCTTTTGTGCTATGATTTGGTAAAGCACCAACTGCTAAAACTACAAGATTAAATGTCTCACTAATTACTTTTCCTTCTTCATTTTCATAATGAAGAATTAAATCCTTAGTCTCTGATATTTCTTTAATATCTGATATTCTGCTTCTGATATATCTTACGCCATATTCATTTTGCGCACGTTCAATGTACTTATCGAAGTCTTTTCCAACGGCTCTCACATCCATTGAGAATATCGTTGGTTCAATAATATCCATATGCTCTTTTGCAATTACTGCCTCTTTAGCTGTATACATACAACAAACTGATGAGCAATACTCTGCACCATGCTTTTTATCTCTTGAGCCAACACATTGCAAAAATGCTACTTTTTTTGGGATAATTCCATCAGAAGGTCTGAGAATAAGCCCAGAATGTGGACCGCTAGCACTTAATATACGTTCAAATTCAATACTAGAAACTACATTTAGATATTTCCCATATCCGTATTGCTGTGTAGGACCAGGGTCATATTCATCAAATCCTAATGCTAAAACAATAGCTCCAACATTTAGAGTAGTGAATTTATCTTCTAAAGTATAATCTATTGCTTTTGCTTTACATACACCCTTACAAAATCCACATCCAATACATATTTCTTGATCAATTGAAAAAACTAATGGAACCGCTTGTGGAAATTTTACTGATATTGCTGATCTATTTGAAAGTCCCTCATTAAAATAATCAATTGCCTCTACTGGACATTCTTGAGCGCACACACCACACCCAGTACATTTTTCTTGATCTAATAATAAAGTTCTCTGTTTTAACTCAACTGTAAAATTACCCGGATTTCCATCAATTTTTTCCAAATTTGTATTAATCAAAAGTATGATATTTTCATGGCGTCCTGCTGCAACCAGTTTGGGTGCTAAAATACAGATTGAACAATCATTAGTAGGAAAGGTCTTATCTAATTGAGACATAACTCCTCCAATACTCATCGATGATTCTACTAAATAAACTTTAAAACCTGAATCTGCTAAATCCATTGAAGCTTGGATTCCTGCAATTCCTCCACCTACAACTAATACTGATCCTATTTTTTCCATATCTAAACCTCTTTAATCGAAATAAAAGTCGGAATTTCTTCATTTATTTGATCAACATCAACAAGACCTCGAGCTCGAAGAGTTACAATATGCCGTAATACTTTATGAGGTTCTATTTTAATTTCCTTCGCGATTTCTGGAACAGATTTTCCTTCTTTCTTAATTTTTTCTAAAATTTTATGACGAATAAACTCATTTTCAATAGCATTGTCAAGTATTTCCTCGAATTCTTCTATAGGTATTATGTCTCCGTACACATTTCCCTCAGTTGTTAATTCCCTTTGACGAGCAACTAAAGCTCTTAACCGTGAATCACATAAAGCAAATTTAGTAGCACTTAAATTATCGAGAATTTGTTTTTTTACTTTATCATCTTTGACGGGAGATGGCCCAAGTTTACGGATATGTTCAGTAAATTCTGTAACTATTTGAGCGAATCTGTTTCCCTCTGCTGCTGAAACCCAATCAAGCCGTACTCGATCTGCAAAATTGATCATTGATAATACTTTTCTTAACATTTTCATTTTTAACTCTGCTTCATAATTTCCACTTATATAATGACAGTCTCCTAAATGACATCCTAAAACAAGGACTCCATCAATACCATTCATAAAAGCTTCAGCTATAAATACAGGATCGACTCTTCCAGAACACATAACTCGTATAACTCTAACATTTGTTGGATATTGGATTCGACTAACACCTGCGAGGTCTGCACCTGCATAGGAACACCAATTACATAAAAATCCTAAAATTTTTGGTTCAAATACCATCTAATCTCCACCTCCATAAGTTATAATTTCAGCTATAATTTGATCCGATGTGAAATGATGTATAATAATGGCGTTCTGTGGACAACTAGCACCACATACTCCACATCCTTTACATACAACTTTATTAACTACTGCAGTATCAGTTTCTTCATCTTTAGATATTGCACTATATGGACAAATCTTTATACATGCTTCACATCCTATGCATAAATCAGGATTAACTTCAGCAGTAGACCCTTCTACTTCTAGCATTTTTTTGGAAAGAATTGTACTAGCTCTCGAAGCTGCTGCATTTGATTGAGATATACTTTCTGAAATGTCTGCCGGCCAATGAGCGGAGCCACACACAAATACTCCGTCTGTAGCAAAATCAACGGGTCGTAATTTCACATGAGCTTCTAAAAAGAAGTTATTTTCTTCTAATGGTACTTTTAACATTTTTGCTAATCGCTCTGAATCTTCATTAGCAATAAGAGGCATTGATAATACTATAAGATCATAGGGAATTCCAATAACTTGATTCATAAATTCATTATAAACTTCAATATTATCTTCCTTAATAATTGGAGGTTTCTCCGGTAAATAGTTTATGAATAATATTCCCATTTCTCTTGTTCTTCTATAGTATTCCTCATAAATAACACCCTGAGTTTGCATATCTCTAAAAATTATGGTAATATTAGCATCTGGACTTTGTTCCTTGATTAAAACCGCATTTTTAAGAGCGGTCATACAACATATATTAGAACAGTATTTTCGTTCTTCATTTCTACACCCAACACATTGAATCATAGTAATATTTTTGGCTTTAACTGAATTTTTTTTTAACAATCCCTCTAATTCTAATTGGCTTATTATAGTTTTTCCATTATAATTATAATAACCTTCAGGTGATAACGCTTTTGCTCCTGTAGCAACAATAATTGCACCTGCCTCAATATCTACTATTTTTTTATCTTGTTGAATAACTATTTTATAATTTCCTACGTATCCTTCAATTTTTTCTATTGTTGCAGATTTATATACATCTATTTCTTTATGACTTTCCACTAAGTTTCTTGTTTCTAATATATTTGAAGCATCTTCATTAGTAGGATATGTTTTATTGAGATGTCTAATTAGTCCTCCTAATTCAGAATCTTTTTCTATTAAACTTACTTTAAAACTTTGATTTGCTAAATTTAAGGCAGCATTCATTCCTGCGATTCCTCCACCTATTACTGCAGCAGAAGGTATTACACCAACTTGCATTTTTTCTAATGGTTCTAATAAAGATGCTTTGTATACACCCATTCTAATAAGATCTTTTGCTTTTTCAGTGCCCTTTTGTGGTTCCTTCATATGTACCCAAGAATCTTGATCTCGAATATTTACCATTTCAAATAAATAGGGATTTAGACCTGCCTCTTGACATGTTGCTCGAAATAATGGTTCATGAGTTCGAGGAGAACATGATGCTACAATAACACGATTCAAATTATGTTCCTTAATATTTTCTCTGATATTAGTTAATCCCACTTCTGAACATGTGTAAAGGTTAGCCGCACTATAAACTACATTTGGTAATGATTTGGTATATTCTATTAATTCAGCAATATCTAAAACGCCACCTATATTAGTACCACAATGACAAATAAAAACTCCAATTCTAATTTCTTCATTTGACATTTTTTTTACCCCCTCATAATTGCTTCAGCTGCTTTAGCTGCAGCTCCACTTGCATCCACTACTGAACTTGGGATATCCATTGGTTCTCTACAAGCTCCACAAAGAAATATTCCTTCTTTAGAGGATATTTGTGGATGGTAACTATTTGCCTTGAAAAAATTGAAATCATTTGTTTTAATTCCTAATATTTTAGCTAGAGCTGCAGCATCCTTTTTTGGTACCATAGTAGTAGCTAATATTACTAAGTCAAATCTAAGTTGTTTAACTTGTGAGGTATTAATATCTTCATAAACAATGACAGGATTTCTCTGTTCATCTTCTAAAATCTTAGCCACTTTTCCCTTGATGTATGAAATAGCATATTCGTTTTCTCCCCTTTCAATATATTCTCGAAATCCTTTGCCTGCGGCACGAAGATCGATGTAAAATATCGAAGTTTCAATTTCATTATTATGCTCATAAGCAATCATTGCTTCTTTAGTAGTATACATACAACAACAAGATGAACAATATGGATTGTTCTTTATATCCCTTGAACCTACACAATTAATAAAAGCTAATTTCTTTGGCTCATTTTTATCTGATGGCCTTATCAAATGTCCTCCTAAAGGTCCAGAAGCAGAAATTAATCTTTCAAATTCTAAAGCAGTAACAACATTGGGATATCGTCCATAACCCAAAGTATTAAGAGAAATTGGATTAAATATATCATAACCCGTTGCTACGATGATTGAACCAACATTTAATTCGATTTCTTCATCTTCTTGATCGAAATCGATTGCTTCTCTTTCGCATACTTTTTCACATATCCTACAAGCATTTTTTGTAAAAAATAAACAGTTTTCTCGATCTATAGTCATTATTGAGGGAACCCCTTGGACATAGTCAATATAAATTGCTCTACGTTTTCTTAGTTTCATATCAAATTCATCCTCCACTCTCATAGGACATTTTTCTATACATTGACCACAATTTATACATTCATCTTCCTTTACATATCGAGCCTTCTTGAAAATTTTGACATTAAAATCCCCTTGTTGACCTGATAAATTTTTAACCTCTGAAAGAGTATGTAAAGTAATATTGGGATGTCTGAAACACTCTGCTAGCTTAGGAGCTAAAATGCAGATAGAACAATCATTTGTAGGAAATGTTTTATCAAGTTGAGCCATCCGACCGCCAATACAGGCATTTTTTTCAATTAGATCAACTTTAATACCTATTTCAGCTAAATCTAAGGATGCTTGAATTCCTGCAATTCCTCCACCAATAACCATTATACTTTTTAGTTCTTCACTCAAATTAGAGCACCTCATACATTTTAAGTAATTTTTTGTAGAACATCATCTACTTTAACCCTATGAAAATTTAATCCGAGATTTTCTATATTCATTCCTAAAGCTAAAGCAATCAGTTCAGTAATATAAAAAACAGGAAAATTAAAATCTGTATTACTTTTTTTATTCACTTCTCTTTGATTGAAATCGAATTGTTGATAACAAGCAGGACACACAACGGCAATGCAGTCTGCTCCTGCTTCTTTCATACTTTTAAGTTTATTCTCTAACATACTTAATGAGATTTCTTTATCAGATTTTTCTACTGGATTTCCACAGCAATCATTCTTCAAATTATAATCAACAGGATCTGCACCAATTGATTCTATTAATTTATCTAAAGTTTGGGGATTAAGGGGATCATCCCAATTTATTATCTCAGATGGGCGTAAATAATGACATCCAGGGTGACCTGCAACTTTTAAATCTTTTAATGGTTTTTTAACCAATTTTTTGATTTTTTCAATATTTTCATATAATACTTCAGCAAAATGTTTAATATCAACATTACCTTTGTAGGACATTCCTATTGCCTTTAATTTGGAATTAATTAATTCTTTCTTCATATTATCATTATTTAAGATATGTTTGACGGTTTTAAGGGTTTCTGTACATCCAGAACAAAGACTCAGTATGTTACTCTTACTTTTTTCGAAAAGACACAAATTTCTTGCTCCTAAAGCTAGAAATGATTCATTATCCAATTGAGCCGCTCCTGTAGGATCTGGACAGCATGAACAATTAGCTTGATCTCCAACTTTCATCCCAATTTTTTCAAATGTTTTTCGCGCTGATGCTTCTAAAAAGGGGAGTCTTCCAGGGATTACACATCCTAAAAAGTAGTTATATGACACTTTATTTATCACCCTCCAAAATCTTTATTTTTTTCTTAAAATCAGTAACTTCTAATAATTTTTTAATCTCATTAATGTTTGCAGACTCTACTTTTGGGAGCTCTAATTGATCTCTTCTGCGAATAATTGGTTGTGTAAGCGGGATTGCTAAACCATTTTCGATAACACTCATTGCTTGTTTTTTGAAAGTTTCAGGATAAGGTTCTCCTTCTAACACAATCTTGTTTTTAATCCTTTCAAATATTTCTGTTAAAAAAACATTTTGAGGGCATTCTTCTACACACATCTGACAAGTACAACATAGCCATATATTTGGTTTTTGATCTTTTATTAGTAAGTCTTTAAGCCCTAAAAGTGATTGTTCAATAATTTTTCGTGGATTATATTCACCTTCAGTAACAAGAGCTACTGGACACGAGCTAGAACAAGTTCCACATTGATAACAATAATTTAATGAGAAATCTTCCTTTATGAGCTCATTTCGAAATTCAAAATCAACCATTTGCATAATTATTCAAACCAAAAATTAATTAATTTAACATGTTTTAGATTCAAATTATCTAAATTTATAAATATTGATGATTTTAATAATTTATTTATTGTATTTTTTAGTAATTCAATAATTTTTCCCAATATTATAATTAAGATCGATCTTCATATTTAAATATTATTTACCAAGTCGGATTTAAATTACTTTTTTTAAAATTTTCGACATTTTT
>JBHLQA010000042.1:0-13664 GCA_048885285.1 Candidatus Odinarchaeota archaeon | reverse complement strand
TATGCCATAAAAAATGATCTTAAGTTAATTCAATATTCTATTTTCCCTAAAATGCTAAGAATCCAGTTGTTATTAATAAAAGAACTTAATCAATCTGAAGATTATAGTAATTCTATGGAAAAATTAAAATCTATTAGAAGTATATTTCGAATTAAATTAGATCGTTTTAAGAATTTAGTAGAAAATGAATAATTTTTAAGCACACACACAATAATATTATTCATCATTAAATTAATTATGAGTTCAGTATCCAAACAAATATGAAAACAAAAAAAAAAGGTACAGGAATATGTCATTTAGAGATAATACAGTTAAGATAGTTTCTACATTAGGTCCTGCTTCAAGCTCAAAAGAAATGCTCAAAAAGCTTATTGATGCTGGAGTAGATATTTTTAGATTAAATTTTTCACATGGATCTCATGATGAAAAAAAAGAATTAATTAAAAGAATTAGAGAAGTCAGCGAATATGTAGGGATTTTAGCTGATATTCAAGGACCAAAAATTCGAGTAGGGGAATTTAAAGATGATAAAGCATATAGTCTAGGGATAGGTCAAAAATTAAAAGTATTTGAAAAAGAAATTCAAGGTGATCAGACTCAGTTTTCTATTCCCTTACCTGGTTTTCTAAAATCAATTAAAGTTGGAGATAATTTTTTCATAAATGATGGAATAATTAAAATTAAGGTAATTAGTAAAGAAGAAGATCATATAATTGGAGAAGTTTTGGCTGGAGGGACGATTAGCAATAGAAAAGGAGTGAATATTCCAACAGGTGAATTATCTCAGAAAGTTCCCACAGAAAAGGACAAAAAGGATCTAGAATTTATTGCGAACCTCGACCCGGAATATGTAGCGATTTCATTTGTTTCTGGGGGAGATGATGTTCTTCATGTAAAAAGAATTCTTGAAAATTTTGGCAATTCTAAAATTAAATTAATTTCAAAAATTGAACGCCCTATAGCATTGGAAAAATTCGATGAGATTTTAGAAGTAAGCGATGGAATCATGGTAGCCAGAGGAGATTTAGGTGTTGAGATAGATCCAGATAAAGTACCCTTGTGGCAAAAAGAAATGATCTATAAAAGTAATCGTGAAGGAAAACCCATTATTGTAGCAACTCAAATGCTTGAATCAATGGTTTCAAATCCAATACCTACGAGGGCAGAAGCAAATGATGTTTACAATGCAGTTATGGATGGTACTGATGCTGTAATGCTCTCAGCAGAGACAGCAATGGGAAAATATCCAGTTAATGCTGTTCATTATATGAACCAAATTGCTAAAACTGCAACTGAAAATATGCAAAAAAGGATTCCAGATGAATATGATTCTGATAGATTAACTCATACTCAAACATTGGGGCATGCTATCTATTCTTTGGCAACTGAAATGGAAGAATTGAATTTTAGAGGAAAAATTTTAGTTATAACTCGAAGAGGATATGGAGCCAGGATGATTGCAAAGTATAGACCACCATTACCAATAATTGCTATAACACCACATAAAAGAACCGCGAGGGAATTAAACTTAGTATGGGCTGTGGAAGCTGTTCAAATTGAAAATGTTGATTTCTTTAATATGGATGCTGAAGAAATTATAGAGCAGTCAGTTAAACATTCTGTTGAAAAAAAATTACTGGATGAGAATGAGCATGTAATAATCTTATTAGTTTCAAGAAAATTTGAGCGTAGAGGAAATTTAGTAGGACTTTATTATGTAGGGGAAATTTTAGAATCTAAATAGAAATAAAGAGAAAATATAAATTAACCTAAGGTATTAATGATTTTTACTCAAATAAGAATAAAACTTCTTACATAAAAATTATGTAGATAAAACTCTAAGTTAATAAATTAAAGAATTTTTTATGCATTATATTTACTCATTCAATTTATAAAAAATTAGGGCTTTAGGTTAAAAATATGAGTGAAGAATGGAAACATGCATTTTGGGTATCAATTCTAGGAAAATGGGCATGGATAATAGGAATTATAAGTGGAATTATCGAACTTATTATGGGTATATATGGAGTTATTGGGTTTGGAACTATAACTGCGGTGTTCGGTATAGGAATATTTGGAATTGGGAATTCTATTTGGTATGTAATCAGTGGTATTATCACAGTCTTAATATCATTTGTAATTATTAAACCCAAATTTTCTGATAAATGTGAAAATAAAGATTGGGATAGTTTATATAATTGGGTTTTAATCATTGGAAAGGTGAGGATACCATGGATGCTTTTATGGGGAATAATTATAGAAATTTTCGGATTTGGGTGGGGGGTGGCATACCCATTATATTATGTTCCTTGGTTTTGTTATTTGCTGGTCTAAAGTCATATGAATGGAAAGTTGAATAAATAACAAGTAATATTTCTTTTCAGTAAATTTTCAGCGTTATATTCTATTAATTAAAAGCTAATTTTTAATACATAAAACTCTCAAAGTAGTTTAATTTGATAAAACATAATATATACGATTCTCTTAAAACATACAAAAATAAAAAATATTCTGGTATGAGAGTAGGAGGTTCTCATTATTGGAATTATAATAATGGTAAATGGCATGAAACTAAAGAAGCACCTGATAAATGGAGTTTTAAGTTTAATTCAATAAAAACTAGAGTTAATCCCGCTCCAACTAATTCTGGAGCAAAGATTAATACTAAATTTCATTGGTATATAATAGCTGACCAGATCGCAACTAAAATCGATAATAATTCATATATGACTTCTATGAATGGAATTAAATTTAAAATCGGGCATAAGCGACCTTATTGGAAAACTTTTAGTTATATGTATCCCGAACAGGTTCCTTATAAACAAAGAATAATAAAAATATTAGAAGAAACCTTAGCTAACCTAAAAGCTAAATAATTTTTTAACTAACCTTTGCATTATCTTTTGTTTTTAAATGCTTTATAATATTCGAATTCAAATTATCGATAGATATTTTCTTTCCATTTCGATGAATAATGATCTCATTAATATCACTTCTTAAAATTGGGGAATTATATTTTTCTTTAAATACTATGAAACTATTTGAATTTGAATAAAATAAATTCAATTGAGACTCATCAATTATTCCTATTCGACTCGTTAACATTCCTGTCTTGTGGTCTTTGAAATTTATTTCACACAATAATTCTTTTTTATTTATCACGAAATAATTTCTAGATCCAATAATTTAAAGAAAAATTATTTAAAAAATAAAAATAAACTAAAATTTTTCATAATGTACTATTTTTTCAATAGGAATTCTATCTTTTATCTCACCTTTAGGTTTATAAGGGTATCCTAAAGGTGTCAAACCCATAATTTTATATTTTTTTGGAATATTTAGTATCCTTTTTATTTCATCTTCATGAAACCATCCAATCCAACAACTCGCTAAGCCTTCTGCTGTAGCAGCTAATATTAGATGTTCGAAACAAATCCCAAAATCTACACCGTAATATTTTTCACCATTTTTGTTAGTACCTGATCCCTCTTCACTTATTATTCCAACGATAAACATAGGAGCACTACTAAATTTTTGATCTTGATCAATTGCTCTCCATATTGCTTTAACTTTTTCAGGTTTTTGTACTAAAATTAGAGATACGCCTTGTTTATTGGCCCAAGTAGGTGCTAACCTTGCGGCTTCTAAAATTCTCTCAATTTTTTCTTTATCAGGCATATCTGGTTTATAGGCTCTATAACTCCTTCTTTTCTTCACTACTTCATAAAAATCCATTTTAGACCTCATTATTTTTTTTAGAATTTTAAATTAAATACGTAAAAAGTTAGTCTATTTATAATATTTTGTTTGAAAAATCATAAATTTGAAATTTTTTTAATTGTTTTTTTAACAATAATCTTTCAAATATTCTGGAATAGAATTATTTTCCTTTCATATTTTTAATCCAAATATTATAGGGAATCCAGTCTTTTTTCTCACTTGGTTTCACATAAAAAACTCTGCCTACAAAATCATAGAAAAAATAATTATTTGGATTGAATTCAATTTTCCCTAGGATATATCTACTAATTATACTAGATATAATAACCAAAAAACCAATACCGATTATTTTAACGCCTAGATCTCCAAATATTTGATGAAGAATAAGATAAAAAATACCTATTATGACGCCTAAAATACCAATTATAAAAATTAAAATAGAAAATATAATATATGTTTTCCATTTATGGAACTTTTTATTACAATTAAAGCAAATTGGTACGTCCAATAAAAACTTTAAAGCTCTTTTATTTCTAAATTTTGTTAATAATTTTTTCTCTGGCAATTGTTTATATTTATAAGGCTTAGAATAAACATCTTTAGAACCGCAAGCTAAGCATATTAATTTTTTTAGAACTTCTGGTTTTTCACTTTTTTTGTTTATCATATTAGATGCAGAGTTTGATATCAGTATAAAATTTATTTAATTTTTGAACCGACATTTTTTTGTCATTCAATTTATACTATTAAATTTTCAGTCTCTTCTTAAATAAAATTGTAATTTTTCGTTAGGTTCTTAAGTCAAAAGTTAAAAAACAGGGTAATGGAATCTAATGAAATTTATATTGCTTATAATGTTGAGTTGGGGAGACTCTTTAAGGTCGGATATGGTCTTCCAAAAAATCCACAAAATTATACTTGGACATGTAGAAACTGTAAAAAACCAGTCTTTTATAATCCATATGAAAAGTGTTTTAAACATCGAGGTAAAAAACCAGAAGACTTTGAACCTGAAACTTTAGAGCATAAAACTATGAAAAACTATTGGTATACAGTATTTCCGAAATATAATCACATCAAATCACGACATAAAGAATTCTGGCTTGAGGATCAAATCGCTGATGTATTTTTTGAATTATGGGATGGAAAAAAAGTAGCAATTGAATGTCAAAACTCACCGATAATTGCTAAAAAACTAATCGAAAGAACTAAAAAGTATACGAAAAAAAATATTTATGTCTTGTGGGTATTTAACGGATCTGGAACCTGTGTATCCGAAGAAAAAAAACCATGTAATAAAGATAAAATTCGAGTTTTAAAAGAAGAAAGAAGGCTTCATAACTTATATGGTGGTCGTATTTATTATATGAATGTAATTGGAGAAGATATTGTTGAACAACCATATCCTATTCATTTCTCTCCTTATTTTGAAAATCATAAACTTAAAACAAGCATATATGGACATGATAAATATTATAGGGATTATCAGAGTGCTACTTTGGGTACTATTTTCTCCTATAATATTCTATGTATAGAATATAATGGATATTATTTAGCTCGGTTTATGGATAAAAATATGGGTATTTCCTGTGCTGAACAACTTTATATATGTTTAAATGAAATCTGCCGTAAGAAACTAGAAGAAGATAAAACTGAAAATCAAGAAGTTGCAATCCCTATTAGTTCGATAATTAAATTAGTCAATAAAGAATTTGGATATTTCTTACCCTATTCGATTCTTAAAAGGTCAAAGAAAAGGATTAAAAGAGTAAGATTTGAGCGTAAATTGGATGATAATTATAACCTTCAAGATACGATTGTAGTAAAAATTTCTGATTATTTATAGTCAAAAAACCATAGATAAATCCATTTAGTAAAATTACTTAAATTAATCATAAGTAGATATTACCTTGAATCCAATTAATAGAGATTTTTTTTTTTATAGGAATCGGTTTGAAGATTCAGAATTTATTGATTTAAGGATGTTTAAATAATTATTTTTTAATAACGTAACATTTATATAGTTTAATTTACACTTATATATTGTCAATTGAGGATTGACAATAACAAGTTATTATTAAAAAAATAGGGTTTAAAACTCAATAAATAAAAAAATGACATATAATAATAAAAATGGAATGGGAGATGTGAAATCTATGACATTTGAAGATTATTATGATAGATTTGTCAATAATAGAGGATTTTCAGATAGGAAATCAAGTCAGATTCTAATTTCTAAAAGTGATTATAATCGACTTATAACGAAAGCAGAGAAGTATGAAGCACTAGTAGAAGAACATAAAAAGATTAGGACTCAAAATGACCGATTGTTAAAAGAATTAGATGATATGAAAGATGATAGTCGAAAATTCAAAGAATTAATGGAAGAGAAAGAGAAATATTTGAATGCTCTTTTAAGAATACGTGCCGATTTTGAGAATTACAGGAAACGCACAGAACGAGAAAATAGCAATTATAAATTATATATTATGGAATCTTTGTTAAAAAAATTAATCGATCACTATGATGATTTGGTAAGAGCATTTAATTTACTCAAAATGCTTGAGGACAAAGATGGAATGAAAAAAGGATTTGAAATTATTGTAAAGAATTTTGATAAGATATTAGAAGTAGAAGGAGTAAAACCTATGAATTCGGAAGGTGAGATATTTGATCCATATAAACATGAAGCAATATTAGTCGAAGAAGGTCGAGATGATCTCCCTGAAAATACAATATTAGAAGAAATAACTAAAGGTTATTATCTTAAAGATAAGATTTTAAGACCAGCAAAGGTCAAAATCTCAAAAAAATCAAAATTAAAAAAATTAAATGAAAATTAAAAAAAATTAAAATTGAAAATAAACATAAAAATGGAGTGATGAAATATGGGAAAAATAATAGGAATCGACTTAGGAACTTCAAATTCAGCAGCAGCCGTATTAATTGGCGGTAAACCAACAATAATACCGAGTGCTGAGGGTTTAACCCTAGGTGGTAAAGCTTTTCCATCTGTAGTTGCTTTTACGAAAGATGGTCAGAGATTAGTTGGAGAACCTGCTAGAAGACAAGCAATCTCTAATCCAGATCGCACAATAACAGCCATAAAGAGAAAGATGGGTACTTCTTATACCGTAAAAATTGATGGTAAGGATTATACTCCTCAAGAAATTTCTGCAATGATTCTTAGGAAAATTAAAGAAGATTCCAGTGCTTATTTAGGTGAAGAGGTTACTGATGCTATTATTACTGTACCAGCATATTTTAATGATAATCAAAGACAAGCTACTAAAGATGCGGGAAGGATCGCGGGATTAAATGTAAAGCGTTTAATTAACGAACCCACTGCCGCAGCTGTAGCTTATGGGTTGGATAAAAAGAATGCTAGGTTAAAGATTGCTGTACTAGATCTCGGCGGGGGAACTTTTGATGTAACAATAATGGAGATGGACAATCAAGTCTTTGAAGTAATTTCTACAGCAGGAGATACTCAGCTTGGAGGAACAGACATGGATAGGATTCTTGTGGATTATATAGTTTCAGAATTTCAGAAAGATCAAGGTGTGGATTTAAAAGGAGATTCTATGGCGATGCAAAGAGTCCGGGAAGCTGCAGAAAGAGCTAAAATTGAATTATCTACTTCAATTACGACTGATATTAATTTACCTTATATAACTGCGACAAAAGAAGGACCAAAACATCTTAATACGACACTTACGAGAGCTAAATTAGAGCAACTCATTGAATCTGTATTAAAGAGATTAGATACTTCAATATTGAAGGCTCTGCAAGATGCTGGTATGGCTAGAGGAGAAGTTGATAAGATTATATTAGTAGGTGGCCCTACAAGAATGCCTATTGTTCAGAAGAAATTTGAAACCTTACTTGGCAAAACTCCAGAAAGGAGTATTGATCCAATGGAATGTGTAGCCATGGGTGCTGCTATTCAGGGTGGTGTATTAACTGGTGAAGTTGAAGATTTACTGTTATTAGATGTGACTCCTTTGTCTTTAGGAGTTGAGACATTAGGTGGTGTCTTTACAAAACTGATTGAACGAAATACTACAATTCCAACGAAAAAAACTGAGACATTCTCAACTGCAGCTGATAATCAACCAGCAGTAGAAATTCATGTATTACAAGGTGAAAGATCACGAGCAGCAGATAATATAACATTAGGAAGATTTCATTTAAATGGAATTCCACCTGCACCAAGAGGAATACCGCAGATCGAAGTAACATTTGATATTGATCAAAATGGAATTTTAAATGTTTCAGCTAAAGATAAAGGAACAGGAAAAAGTCAATCAATAACAATAACGGCCTCTACAAAGATGTCTGATGATGATATCGAGCAAAAAATTCGAGAAGCTAAACGTAATGCTGAAGAAGATAGAAAATTCAAAGAATTAACAGAGGCTAAGAATCATGGAGAATCATTAATTTATCAAACTGAAAAACTTTTGAAAGAGAATGAAAGTGTAATAGGAGATTTAAAATCAAAAATATTTGATAAAATCGCTGAATTAAGGAGTGCAATGGAATCTGAAGATGTTAGTCGAATTAAGAATGCCATAGAAACCTTACAGAATTCATTACACGAGATTTCTTCTCGAATCTATGGACAACAAGGACCTTCTCAAGGAGCATATCAGGGTGCTCCACCTGGAGGTATGGGAGATGTCCCACCAGGTGCCTCATATGGATATCGAGAAAAATCTCAAGATGAAATTGAAGAAGAACAATTCAGGAAAGCAACAGGTCAAGATGATAATGTAGTTGATGCTGAATATGACTAAATTCTTTTTTTTTTAATTTTTTTAATTTTTTTAGAAATTCACGATTATCAAAAGATTATTCAATATTAATAGAAGGGGGCTGTAAAATATGCCAAAAGATTATTATAAAATTTTAGGAATAAATAAAGGAGCTTCAAAAGATGAAATTAAAAGAGCATTTCGTAAGATGGCTCGAAAATATCATCCTGATGTTAATCCAGATGAGCCAAAATCTGGAGAAAAATTTAAGGAGATAAATGAAGCTTATACAATTTTAAGTGATGATAAAAAAAGAGATATGTATGATAGATTTGGGGTTGTAGAGGGAGATACATCAACTTATCAAAATTGGAGCGGTTCTCCTGGAGGAGGAAGAGTTCATCGAAGTCCAGATGGAACAACCTATTATTATACATCCTCAAACTCTTCAGGGGGATTTGATTTCAGTGATATTTTTGGAAATAGTAATAATTCTCGAAGTAGAAGCGGTGGATTTGATTTCTTTAACGATTTAGGAGATATCTTTGATGTATTTTCAAAAAGAGGACGAAGTTCACGAGTTAATTCAAACAATTTTGGATCTAGACCAGTAGAGGGTGATGACTTAAGATATGATATTGAAATCGATTTTATGGAAGCTTTCAATGGAGGAGAAAAAAGAATATCATATAAAGATCCTAATACAAATCAAATGACCACATTAAAAGTCAAGATTCCAAAAGGAATTAAAAATCAACAAAAGTTACGTCTTAAAGGTAAGGGATTATCTGGTATAAATGGAGGTGCTCCAGGAGATTTATATATTAATGTAAATATTAAACCTCATCCAACTTTTAAACTTGAAGGGAACGATATTTTTATTGAGAAAGAAATTCCTTTTACAACTGCCGTACTTGGTGGAAAAATACAAGTTCCTGGAATTGAAAAAGATTTAACCGTAACTGTACCTCCCGGGACTTCGGATGGATCGATTCTAAGATTAAAAAATCAAGGATTTTATTTTACGGGATCAGAACAAAGAGGAAGTGAATTAGTTAAAATTAGTATCAATATTCCAAAAAAATTGAATAAATCCCAAAAAGAATTATTAGAAAAATTAAAACAAACTGGATTGTAGAAGTGATATCAATAATGATGAAATTTGATAAATTTACAATAAAAGTACAAGAAGCCTTGATGGCTGCAAGATCTCTAGCTCAAGAAAGAGATCATCAAAAAATCGATCCTGTTCATTTATTAATTTCATTAATTGATCAGCAGGATGGGATTACAACGCCTTTGTTGCAAAAATTAGGAGTAAATATAAAGAATATATTAAGTGATCTGTATAATGAAATAGGTAGGATTCCGAAGGTCACAGGTTCAGGAGCAATGGATGTGGTTTTATCTCGCGAATCAAGCACTTTATTTGATGCTGCTTGGAAAGAAGCTGATATGCTGAGAGATCAATACTTAAGTACCGAACATTTATTAATAGCTATGAGTAGTAATCATGAATTAACCATATATTCAATTTTAAACAAAAATGGAATAACAAAAGATAGGATTTTACAAGCATTAAAAACAATTAGAGGGCATCAAACCATCATAGATCAAGATCCAGAGGGAAAATATCAAACTATTGAAAAATACAGCCGTAATTTAACAGATTTAGCTAGAATTGGTAAATTAGATCCTGTAATAGGAAGGGATGATGAAATTAGAAGAGTGATGCATATTTTATCCCGTAGAACAAAAAATAATCCTGTTTTAATTGGAGAGGCAGGAGTAGGAAAAACAGCTATAGTAGAAGGATTAGCGCAGAGAATAGCAAGTGGAGATGTTCCAGAATCATTAAAAGAAAAAGATATTTTAGCTATGGATCTAGCGGCAATGGTTGCAGGAGCTAAATATAGAGGTGAGTTTGAAGATCGGCTTAAAGCATTTATAAAAGAAGTTGAAAAAAGCTTAGGAAAATATATACTATTTATCGATGAACTACATACATTAGTTGGTGCTGGAGCAGCACAAGGTGCGATTGATGCTTCAAATATGTTAAAACCAGCATTAGCTCGAGGTGAATTAAGAGCCGTTGGAGCTACAACTTTAGATGAATATAGGAAATATATTGAAAAAGATGCGGCATTAACACGAAGATTCCAAACTGTGTATGTTGATGAGCCTTCAGTAGAAGATTCAATAGCTATACTTCGAGGTTTAAAAGAAAAATATGAAATTCATCATGGAGTAAGAATTACAGATTCTGCAATAATCGCAGCAGTTACATTATCGCATAGATATATTTCAGATCGCTTCTTACCAGATAAAGCTATTGATTTAATGGATGAAGCAGCTTCAAGATTAAGAATTGAAATAGATTCAATGCCAACTGAAATTGACGAAATTGAACGCAAAATCATTCAATTGGAGATTCAAAAGGAAGCACTTAAAAAAGAGGATGATAAATCAAGTATAGAACGTATGAAGAAACTTGATGAAGAACTACATAATCTTAGAGAAGAAAACGATAAATTAAAACTACAATGGAATAATGAAAAAAATTTAATTTTAAAGATTAATCAGATAAAAAGAAATATGGAAGAAACAAAAATCGAAGCTGAAAAAGCTGAAAAACGTGGAGATCTTGGAAAGGCTGCTGAATTAACTTATGGAGTACTTAATGGATTGAAAAAAGAATTAAATCAATATAATACTGAACTAAATGAAATTCAAAAAAATAAAATCATGTTAAAACAAGAAGTAGATGATGAAGATATAGCTCGCATAATTTCTCAATGGACTGGAATTCCTGTATCCAGAATGTTGGAGGGTGAAAGAGAGAAATTATTAAAGATGGAGCTAAGATTGAAAAAAAGAATTGTTGGACAAGACGAGGCTTTGAACAAGATATCAAATGCAATTCGGAGAGCGAGAGCGGGAATACAAGATCCTAATAGACCTATTGGGACTTTTATATTCATGGGTCCTACTGGTGTAGGGAAAACGGAGACTGCTAAAGCATTAGCAGAATTTCTTTTTGATGACGAAAATGCTATGGTAAGAATTGATATGTCAGAATTTATGGAAAAACATAGTATTGCTAGATTGATTGGTGCTCCTCCTGGATATGTAGGATATGAGGAAGGAGGTTACTTAACAGAAGCAGTTCGAAGAAGGCCATATTCTGTTATTTTATTTGATGAAATTGAAAAAGCTCATCTAGAAGTCTTCAATATCTTATTGCAAATTTTCGATGATGGTAGATTAACAGATGGTCATGGTCATACAGTTGATTTTAAAAATACAATTATTATTATGACAAGTAATATTGGGAGTCAATACATTCTTGATTCCAGAAATGAAGATCCTTCAAAAAATCGAGAAATGATTTTAACAACCCTTAAAAATTATTTTAGACCAGAATTTCTAAATAGAATTGATGAAATTGTCATTTTCGATTTCTTGGATAAAAATCAATTAGAAGAAATTGTGGATATTCAAATTAAAAATTTAAATAAAATCTTATCGGCTCATAAAATCAAAATTGTACTTACTCAAAAAGCAAAACAATTCTTAAGTATGAAAGGATATGATCCTGATTATGGGGCTAGACCTTTAAAACGGACAATCCAGAATTACATACAAAATCCATTATCCTTAAAACTTTTAGAAGGGGATTTTATGGAAGATAGTATTATTAAAGTTGATGTTGATAATAATAAAAAATTATTATTTGAAAGAATTGGAAAAATGGATGTGAGTTAATTAATAATTGGTCTACAATAGTTTTATAATTTTAAATAAAATAACTTTATTGAGGATATTAAAATGGGATTAAATACTAAAAATAATATTGTTTTAAATATTTGTCCTGAATGTGGAGGATCACTAATTGCATTAATAGAGACTGGAGATGTTGTATGCAATCAGTGTGGATTAGTAATTAATGAAAAAAATGTTGATGTTTCACATTATGGGAGAAGAGCTTATACAAATCAAGAAAAAAATAATAGAGATCAAACTGGGTCACCAATTTCAATCCTATTACCAGATATGGGATTAAGTACAGTTATAGACAGAACTAAAATAAATAATCCTGATTTAAAAAGAGCTACTAAATGGAATACCCGTATAACATGGCAAAAAAGAAATCTATTAATCGCATCTACGGAGTTAAAAAGGATTAGCACAAATTTAAACCTACCAATTTACGTAAGAGAAGATGCTATGCGTCTTTATAGAGAAGCTTTCAAAAAAAAATTATTAAGAGGAAGATCTATTAATGCAATGGTGGCAGCATGTTTATACTTAGCATCTAGAAGAAAACAACTTCCAAGAACACTCCAAGAAATAACTAATGAAGCATCAGCTAATGCTAAAGATGTTAGAAGAAGCTATTCAATATTAATTAGGGAGTTTAATTTAAAATCTCCTTCTACCGATCCAGTATCTCTTATTCCGAGATATATAAATGATCTAGAATTAGATTCAGATATTGAAAAATTAACAACTAAAATTTTAAGTTCTTTTAAGGCAAGATTTTCTGTTAGTGGAAAAGATCCAAAAGGTTTATGTGCTGGTGCAATTTATTTAGCTTCTAAAATTAAAAATAAAGATGTAACCCAACAAAAAATTGTTGAAACAGTAGGAATTACAGAAGTTACTCTTCGTTCACGCTATAAAGAATTAAAAAATAAGCTAAAAATCACTTTAGCTACATAAAATTAGTGATTATTAATTTTTTTTTTTTTAATTAGAAAAATCTTCTTATAGAATATTTAGAAATGGATCCAACCCTAATTTCGATTTCATAAATATTAAATATTTATTTTTTTATTATAGGGGATAGTTAGTAATATCATAATTTAGGAAAAAGGTTTTAAAATAATGAAACCTCTTGTATTTTTAGTTGAAGATGACGAAGTTTTAACGAAGAATTTTGAAATTTTCTTCGATATGAATGATTATAAATTAATAACTGCCTTGAACGGAAAAAAAGCTTTAGAAACTCTTTCAAAAATGGAATGCCCTCCAGATATTATAATTAGTGATATTTTAATGCCTATTATGGACGGATATGATTTTTATATGAAGGTTTCAGAAAAAGCAGAGTGGTCAAAAATTCCTTTTTTCTTTCTTTCTGGTAACAGAGCCTGATGATGTTAGATTTGGAAAAATGCTAGGGGC
>JBHLQA010000041.1:0-13721 GCA_048885285.1 Candidatus Odinarchaeota archaeon | reverse complement strand
AAGCCCTTAAAGACTTTAAGAGTAATATTTGATTATATTCTCTAATGAAATCCCCTCAAATAGACCTTTAAAATAGTTTCTTAAAGCTCTTTTAAAAAAAAAATCACCACTATTATAGTGCTGTTTATATTTATTTATATATTCTTGACGACTCTGAAATCCAAATGTATTTGAATAAATATTTTCTAGAGTTAAAAGTGAAGGTGATATTGTATTTTCTAATATTTCTATAGTTTTTAGTTTCCTATATTTTTTTATGGCTTCCTTACGATTAGAAACACCAAATGCTTTTATACTTTCATTTAAAGTAAAGAAATGTTTTCTAAAAGAATCAGAACTTTTATATCCTCCTATTTTTGCTAATTCTTCATTAGATGCTCCTTTTATAAATAATTCAATCCATTCTGATTTGTGAATTCCTTTAATACAATTACCCTTCCTCAGTTCTTCTAATAAACAATCTATTTTATTCCAACTGAAATCTTTTTGGGTTATTAATTTTTTTAATTCTCTTAACTTAATATCACCAAACCATCTTTTAAATGGACATTCTTCTGAATCAAAAAATTGTTTCCCTCCTTTTCGATGAATCAATTTCCCTATTTGATTTCCTGATAAATCGGGGTGATTTTTTAATAACGCTTGAATAACAGGTTTTAAAAGTATAATCTCAGCACTTTCTATACCACCAAAAAATTGTGTTATACGAGCATAAACATTATCTTCAGATGCTTCCTTAATTCCATATAATTTTTTCAGTATATTTGAGATTCTAGGTACTCTATATCCTAATGAAAGCATAAAAGCAATATCATACAATGGTAAAGCAACATATTTCTTAACACTTTCAATATTTGAACTCATATTAAGCCCATATGGATATATTGTTCCATTTGAAGTTGGATAATTCTGCTTGTACCACTTTTCACGATCACATACATACATTTTCGTATAGTGTTTTTCAAGAATATCTGTTTCAAAATATTTATATAAGAGAGTATTAGCTAATCGTTTTCTTATATTAAATTTAATTTGTCCTCTCAATGTTGAATATAGCTTAAGAAAATGATATAAATCATTAAATTTTTTATTCTTTACTCCTAAGACATTAATCCCTACAAGAATAACTTCCATTTCTATGGCTTTCAATATTGCTTGTTCAATCAATCTAGAGGGGAATTCACCTAACTCTAAATAATAATCTATAGCTTTTTGTATTTCATATTCAAACCGTTGACTTAATTCTTTTTCTGTATGTCCTATATAACTATCTGATTCAGTCCCCATATCAAACAAACAATGAATTTCATATATTACTTCAACATATGAATAAAAATGGTCAAAACCTTTTTCTCCTTTGCTGATATAACTTTTTCCTAATGAGGTCTGATAAGAATTTTTCATCAAAACCGGGATTTCGTCAACTAATATTAGATTTTGAAGATTTTTTGTAGCAGTTATAAAAGCATTCCTTTCAAAATCATTTTTAGAGGTTTTATATCTTTCTAATTCTTGAAAAAACATTTGAAGTTTGATATTCTTTTCATTCGCCATCTTTATTAATTCTTGGATAAGATCATGTAAAAAAATTTGATCAGAAATATTTTGACCATATATCTCATTATAATTTGAATCAAGATTTGATTCATTACATCCTCTATTATTGCGTTTTCTTCCAACTTGACAACTTAAATCTCTTTCAACTTTCATGTTAATTATTCAAAACTTGATTTTAAGCTTGATAAACAAAAATTTATGGATTATTATTTGTTTTAGTTATATTATGTAATGATTTTAATAAAAATTTTGATGTGATAATAATCTCTTATTGTATAATTTCAAAGATTTCAATTCTATTAAATTATATAGGATAATGGGTTTAATAATTTATGTTTATTAACCGCTAAGGATTTTTCTTTATAAAAACTTTGAAAAGATTTCCTGAATTTTTCCTTTATAACTATATAATGAATTTAATTCACAAAATGCATCATAAATACTTCAAAGTAATATGAAGTATTTATAAAAATCTAATTAATAATTTTTTATATCAGTGTTTCATATATAATTTCTCTTAATGTTTTAACTCTTTTTAGAACAACAGATTTAAAACTATTTAGAATTATGGACTCTTAAAGGACAACCAAAAGTTTAATTTATTACAATATATATTTATAAAAAATAAGAAAATCTAATGCAATTGATTTATTATGAAAGATGATTCTAAAAAACTTTTGCAATTACCTATTAAAGTAGATCCCCATGATTTGGTTATTATAAAGAATCTAAAAAGATGCTTATCTCAGGGATGGATAAAAGGTTTTGACAAATTCCTTTATGAATATGAGAAAGATTTAAAAAAAGAAGGTGTGTATGAAGATGATAGAGAATCTCGAGAAATATTATATGGAGACCTTTACGGTGTATGGTATAAAGTCAACGAGGAAGGCAAGGTTATTCTAATATGGTATAATATAGGATTGCATAATCGTTTATTTTCCGTCTTAGATAAAATTCCAGAAAATCTGTTGGAATTATCGTATTTAAAATATCTTTATCTGTTTTGCAATGAAAACGCCATTGAAACTATGCCTACGACACTTAAAAACTTCGCTCAACGTTTAGACAAGAGTCATGAAATTTTTGAAATATTTATTGAACCTATAGGTTCTATACCTAATCCTTTAGCTCCAAATAGGCGTAATTCCTATTATATATTTCAAGATGTTAATGTATATGAAGGAAGGGCTTATCTTCGAAATGAAAAAAAAGAAACTGGATTTGAACTTATTATTGTTCGGAGAGATCTAATCCCAGAAATATATCGACAAGCTCACAAATTTGGTTTTAACAAAACTGACAAATATATTGTTGAGTACAAGTATAGAACACATGAATTCCTAAAGAATGAAATATTCAAACGATTTTGGAACTCGGATTAGTTTAAATTTGAAATTATAAATCTTAAAAAGGTGTTATAAAGGTTAGATCAAGCAATAGAAATAATAAATTATAAAATTAAAAAGAATAAGTAAGAAGAATGAACCAGAAGGAAAAATTAAGTAAATTCAACAAATTTTTTAAACAAGCCATTAAAAGACTTTCTAGATATAATTTTAAAAAAGCAATAAGTGATCTTAAAGAATGCTTAACTATCTATCCAGATCACTTGGAAGCATTGAAGAATATAGTATATGCTTATAACAAAGTGGGTGAATATGAGAAAGCTATTATAACATCTAAAAAGATTTTAAGTTTGGACCAAAATTCTGAAAAAGCCTTAAATAATATGTTTTTTGCCTATGACCAAACAGAAAATTTCGAAGAGGTTTTAAAGATATTTAAAAAATATATTGAGATATATTCTGCTAATTTAAAAGGCTCATTGAAATCTTATAAAGCTACATCTAAATTTTCTGGGTTTATGTTCGCTGTTAGCACAGAAGCTCTCCGAAAAATTAATACACTGGATTATAAGAAATTTACAATTGATCAGCTTCTACCTAGAGTAAATCCATGTGAATCAATTAATTTAAATTTAGAAAAATCATTTGCTAGATCTAAAATTGGATACTCAGAGAGAAAAGTGGAAATATTAGAATTGGCTTTGGAGAAATTTCCATTATCTAAACATCTCTGGAATTCATTAGGTTATGAATATTGTCTAGTAAGAAATGATTATAATAGAGCGGAATCAATTTTTAAAAAATCATTAGAAATTGATTCTGAAGACCCTTATCTTTGGATTTTAATGGGAATTTTGTATTATAAAATGGAAGAATTTCAAAAATCTATCGATATATATGAACAAGTATTAAAAATGTACCCCCATTCTTCTGCTTTGAGAAAAGAACTACCTGGAACTGATGTTTCAGATCAAAAATTAAAAAGTTTATGTGATAAAGTGGCATTGATAAATCAAGGTAATGTCCATAATGTAATGGGTGAATATGAAAAAGCTATAGTTGCATGTAAGAAAGCATTAAAAATTGATATAACACTTATTAAATATTATAATGATCTGATAGTAGAGACAAATGAAGCAACAAATTCAAGTGCGTGGATGGTATTAAGTATTTCATATAATGCCTTAGGAATGAATAAGAAAGCAATTAAATCAATTAAGAAAGCAATAAAGTTTAATAAATATAATATTACAGCTTGGAACCATTTTGGATTCCTTTATCAGGAAATTGAAAACTTCAAAAGATCAAGAAAAGTATTTCAGCATGTCGTTGAACTTGATCCAAATGATTTTGAAGCATGGTATAATTTAGCAAAGGTATTTTTTAAAGAAGGAAGGTTAGATGATGCGATGGAAGCAAATAATAAGAGTTTGAATATAAATCCTCAATTTAATCAAGCTTTAAAATTTCAAAAAACTTTAGATTCTTATAAAATGTAAATTTTTTTCTGTTTTTTACTCTCATTTTAATTATTTCTCATAATTGGAGCCATATTTTTCACTTTTGCAATTGTCTCATTATAAGAAAATGATATTTCACTTAATTAACTAAAAGCGGAATCAATTTTGCTGAGAACACATACATCTTTAAAGATTAATAAGAAAATGGAAATAATATAAAATTTAAAAATAATATTTTTAATTTTTTAATCAAGATATACTTAAATAGATAAGAAAAAAGATCCTATTCTTTTTTGTTAAAACAATTATTAATAAAATTCTCTAGTGCTTGATTCACTTCTTCAGGTTTCTCTACTATTACACTATGAGCTGCTTCTTCAATTATATAAAGTTGTGAATTAACAATTTTTTCATAAAAAAACTTTGAATATTTCAATGGAGTCGTCTTATCTTCTTTTCCACATATAATTAAACAAGGGACTTCAATTGTTTCTGTTTTGTCTAGGGTATCAAAAGCATCACATATTTTAAAATCAATATTTGTAACTTCAGGATCTATCTGAGAAGCTTCCAGAATTGACGCATCCTTTATTTTATTAGAAGTTTTTTTATAAAAAGAACTTACTCGTAAGTTATCCAAAAATACTTGATAGTTAGGTTTTATAGAATTGAAGATAATAGGACTTACTCTCAATCTTGCTCCAGTAGCGCATAAAATTAAGGCAGAGACATCTTCTGGATATTTAAAATAATATTCCTGAATAATTGCTCCTCCCATAGAATGTCCTCCTAAAATTAATTTATTTGGTTTTAATGAATCAACAAAATTTTTAACAACATCAGTATATAAATCTAAAGATAATTTTGGAAATTTACTTGATTTATTATGTGAAGGCAAATCAATTGCAACAATATTATAATCAATATTTAAATAAAACTGATGTTCCCACATATTTGAATTACTTGCAGCCCCATGAATAAGAATGAGTAATTTTTTTGATTCATTATCCTTAATCTGATAAAAAATTTGTTTTCCTGAATATTCAAAGTATGGCATTTTTATATTTTATTTTAAACCTTTAATTAATTAGAAAAAAACTGAATTATAATTTAGTTTTATTATAATATAAAAAGTAGAGTATTAGGAAATTTCCAAGAAACTATAAAACTTAGTATTTATCTTTTATACTCAATATCTCGATGTTGCATTTCTAAAAGATTCTTATATTTTCCATTCAAAGCAATTAAACGTTCATGAGTTCCTTGTTCTATTATTCCTCTTTTGTTAGCATCTAATACAATAATATGATCAGCATTTTTAATTGTCGAAAGACGATGTGCAATAATTATAGTTGTGCGACCTTTACGTGCTTTATTTAGTGCATCCTGGATTAAAGTTTCTGTGTAAGGATCTACTGAAGATGTTGCCTCATCTAGTATTAAAATTTTAGGATCAGTTATCAAAGCACGCGCAAAAGCAATCAATTGTCTTTGACCAATTGAAATATTACTACCATTTTCTTTTAATTTAGTATCATATTTATTGTGTAAAGCTTCAATAAAATTATGAAGTCCTAAGAACTCTGATACTTCAATCATTCTTTTTTCAAGTTCTGGTGAAATGTCCTCATATCCATATAGTATATTATCTCGAATAGTTCCTGTAAATAAAAATGCATCTTGTGGGACAATACCTATTAAATCTCTTAAATCTTTTTTTTTAACTCTTGTTATATCAATATCATCTACAAGAATCTTTCCTTCATTTATATCATAGAATCGAGCAATTAATTTAATTAGTGTTGTTTTACCTGCTCCAGTTTCTCCAACAATTGCTAGTGTTATTCCCGCTGGTATTTTTAAAGAGAAGTCTTTTAAAATGTAACCCTTAGATTCTGTATGTTGGAGGAGTATTTTTTGTTCATTAATCGCATCCTTTACTATTTTTGGTATTCTTTCATTTATTTCGGGAGGTATAGATATTTTGGCAAGTGTTTCCAAAATAGTTTGAGGAGAATTTTCCTTTCTTTTATTACTAATCATTCCCTCTCCTTCTCCACTAAAACCACTACTTTGCTGTAGATTTGCTTTAACTCGTAATATACGTTCTAAAAATTTTATCCACTTTAGAATGGTTTCGGAATTTATAGTATTATCAAATTTTACAAACGACTCTAATCCTTTTTTATTAAACTTATTTTCAATTTTTCCATTATTATTAAGTATATAACCAAAACTAATATTGTTAATTTCAATACTACCATTTATTTGTTCAAATAATATTGGATTCTTAATATCAGGAATTTCAACTTTTTCTTCTAATAATAAATAGATTCGATCACTAGCTGCCAAAGCTGATTCAATAACATTTTTAATTTGCATTAGTGTCATAAAGGGTCTAAAAAATTGCCCTAGAATCGTGATAAATGCACTTAAAACTCCTACTGAAACAGTAATTCCAAAAAATGAAATATTTCCTGAGGTAACAAAACCTCCTACTAATATAATAGTTGCAGTAATGATAGTTGTTGTAAGACTGGTTAAAGGAAAAATGGTTGCCATATAATTTCGGATCTTAACAGAAATTTTGTAATTTGCTGTATTTGCTTGATCAAATTCTATAACAGCACGTTTTTCTTGCCCATATGCTTTCACAACCCTTGCACCCTCAATGTTTTCTTGTATTGAAGAGGTAACCTTCCCTATTGTTTTTCTTTCTTCCTTAAATAATGTAGAAGCAATATTTCTAAAAAATCGAGTAATAATGAAAAATATTGGAAAAATTATCATACTAATTAATGCTAAAAATGAATTGAGGAAGAACATAAAAATGATAGTTAATCCAATTGATACCATACTCGAAATAATTTGTACTAATTGACCTCCAACTAATTGATTTAGTAAGGTAACATCATTTGTTAAAGTAGATAGTATTTGTCCCGAAGATCTTTTATCATAATAATTTAATGACATATCTTGTAGTTTATAAAAAAGATCATTTCTAATTTGAAAAGTTACTTTTTGAGATATTTTACCCATCCCATACAAGGCAAAATAATTAGTAATTGACATAATTATTATTAAAATCAGGAAAATCTCACACATTATAACAACATAATTAGAATCTTGCGCGACAATACCTTTATCAATTATATTTGCAGAAAAAATTGGGTTTAAGGTGGAAATTATAGTGGATAATAAAAGAAAAAAGAAGAACAAAAAGAATTTGAATTTTTGAGGTTTTAAGTATGAAATCATCCATCGCCATAATTTTCTTCTTGGATGATCCAGTACCGATTTATCCCCTTCTAGCATAAAACGTTGACGGGTGCTTGCACTCGGTTTAATTATATCTTCTTCCTTATTATCATTTGCTTGTTTATCACTACTCATCTTTAAAAATTTCCAATTTCTTTTTTACCCTACTTTACTTTTCGATGATTATTTTTGATATAAAGTTTCATAAATTTGTTTATATAAGACATTTGATCTAATTAATTCATCATGAGTCCCATAACCCACAACACGACCTCTATCTAAAATTAAAATATAATCTACACCTCTAATCGTTGAGATTCTCTGTGTTATAATTATAGAAGTTATACCTTTCATAATTCTTGCCAAAGCTTGTTGTATTTTATATTCGGTTTCTACATCAATAGAACTGGTGCTATCATCAAGAATTAATATCTTAGGGTGTGTTAAAAGAGCCCTTGCTATTGATAAACGTTGTTTTTGACCTCCTGATAAACGTGTACCTCTTTCTCCCACAATTGTATCATAACCCTTAGGTAGATTAACAATAAAATCGTGTAAATCAGCAATTTTAGCCGCTTCAATTATTTCTTCTTTAGAAGCATTCTCATTGCCATACGCTATGTTTCCTGCTATTGATTTATTAAATAGAAATGTTTCTTGTGATACAATTCCAATATTTTTACGTAAATCTGCTATTAAATAATTTTTAATATCATTTTGATCAATTTTAATATTTCCTTCATTCACCTCGTAGAAACGCGGGATTAAATTTATAATAGTAGATTTACCTGAACCTGTTGTACCTAAGATAGCAAGTTTTTTTCCAGAAGGAATTTTAAATGTAACATTCTTTAAAATACGATGATCAGGTGTATATCCAAAACTAACATTTTCAAAATTAATATCCCCTTTTAAATTTGATATTGGTAATGCATTAGAAAGATCTTTAATTTCTGGACTGGACTCCAAAATATCTCTTACCCTAATAAGCGCGGCATCAGCTTGAATATAAATTAGCATTATTTGTCCTAGCATCATCAAAGGAAATCCTAGTGAAGCAATATAGCTAAGAAGAGTAACTATTATATCTAATCTCATTGTTCCATTTATAAAACCAATACCACCTATAAGTAATAGTAAAATTGTCATGACACCGATGATTATATAAATTAAAGGTAAATTAAGTGAATTATATTTAATGGAGTTAACACTAGCTTTATAGAACCTATTATTATTTTCTTTAAATTTTTGAAATTCCTTATCTTGCATACTAAATATCCGTACTACTTGAACACCAATAATATTTTCCCTTATTGTCGAAGTTAAATCACCAAAACTGTTTCTTGTTTCTAAAAAGATTGGTTTTAATTTTTTAGCAATATAATATGATAATAAAAGAGAAATACTAATCATTGAAACTAAAATAATCGATAAGTCAAAACTAAAAGCAAAAAAGCCAATAATAATTCCACTTATCTGAAGACTTGATTGAAAACCAAGTATTACCCCCATACCGAAAATTTGACGTGTTTCTTCTATATCACTTGTAGCACGAGAGATTAATTGACCTGTTTCAGTTTTATCGAAATAAGAAAATGACTGACGATAAATCGCATTACTAACATCGTCTCGTAAATAATATAGTGCTCTTGAAGAAACTTCTGCTGCTTGAAGTCGAGCAACTCTATTGAAAAAATAAGTTGCTATTCCACATAATAATATAATGAAAAAATAAATTATGAAAAATATGATATTGAAGCTTGGAAGATTTGGATCTAATAATCCAACCATTCTCCCTATAAAAATTGGAATAATAGTACTGAAAATCGTTGAAATTGATAAAAATGTGAATTCCAAAATGAATTCCTTCTTCGATCTTGACCAATACTTAAATATCATTCGAGCAGAATTCATTTTACTATAAAAAATTAATATTTTTGATATTAATTTCTAAACTAAAATAATAAAAGAAAAATTATTGACTTATTTCCATTTTATTAAAGGAACGTGCTCCTATCAAAATTAAAACAGCTCCAAAGAGTATTACAACTGGAAGATCAATCCATATTGGAAAATATGACACACCTACTAAAACTAGACGAAATAGATCCACACTATATGTAAAAGGATTGAACATCATCAACGCTATAGGAAGTGGAATTAAAGATCCCGAAAGCCACATCATTGGCATTACTATAAATGTTTGTATCAAACCAAAAGATTGCATATCACTTAAACGAGAACTTATTATTAAACCAATTCCAACAACTCCTAGACTTGCTAAAAAAGCTATAGGTAACGTCAATATTACTCTCCATATCAAACTAAGATCATTACCAAAATAACCAAAAATAACACCTAATGCAATCATTATAACAACTTGTATCATAGTTTGTAAAGCGATCCCAATAGTTCTTCCTAACATCAGAGTTCCCCGAGTTACTGGTGCAACCATTAACTCTTTCATGAATCCAAACATTTTATCTTGAAAAACTGCCATACCTCCAAAAATACCCGTAAAGAGAATAACCATTGCTGCTATTCCTGAGGCTGTGAATGCTCTAGATGGGATACTAGTACCATCAATAACTATATCAACTTGGGAGAATCCGGCTCCGAACACAAAGAGAAATAGTATACCTTGTACTAAGGAGGATATTACTCTTGATTTATTCCTCCAAAAACCAATTAATTCCCTTTTTGCTAAGATCCAAACCGCACTATAATTCAATTGTGATTCTACTATATTTAGATCTGACATTTATATCACTTCCTTAATTGCCTCATTTGAATCATTTTCTTTATACCTTTCGAGTGATTTGAAGATTCTTCCCGTATTGCTGAACCTACATAATGCAAGAATACATCTTCTAAAGTTGGGTGATGCATATTTATTGTTTTTATGTTCAGGCTATTTTCAGTAATTTTCTGAATTATTAAGGGAAGTTGCTTTCCACCACTTTCACATGATATCGATATTGAGAGGTCCAATTGTTCTTCCTCTTTAAATTCTCCTTTCTTTATTTTTATTATCACTTCTTTAATAGTATCTGGAACTTCTTCCAAGAGTTTATCATCAAACATATTTGCAATTTGTTTCTTTCTTTCTAATGGAGCTCTAAAAAACATTCCAGTAGTCATAGGCGTACGTTTCCATGCCATAATTAATTTCTTTGGGTCTGATAAAGTTTCTCTCATTTTTGCTTGCATTATCGCTGGATCTATTTTAGGCATTCCTGGAGGAGGTTGAAAATTACTCATCATATTCTGTTCTTCTTTACTTGATCCAAAGGTTACATTTTTAACTCCAGGAATTTCTTTTATTTCTCTAATAATCATAGGAATCTTAAACCTTTCTTCAACTTCTTCGAATATAATATCTACAACGTCTCCAGATAATTGTTTTTTAAGATTTTCAGATGTATCCATGGCAATAATTTTACCATGATCCATAATACAAATCCTATCTGCGAGTTCATCTGCTTCCGCCATATAGTGTGTTGTAATCAGAATTGTTATTTTTGAGTTTCCTTTATTCAATTCCATAATCTTATCCCAAATCTTTCTTCGTGTTTGAGGATCTAGTCCTAATGTAGGTTCATCTAAAAATAAGACTTTTGGTTCATGAAGTAATCCACGAGCGATCTCTAAACGTCTTTTCATCCCTCCAGAATAATTTTTTACAAATGCATCTGCTTTATCCTCAAGATCAACCAATTTTAATACTTCTTTAATTTTTTCCTGTCTCTCTTTCTTAGACATTCCATAGAGAATTGCATGTAATTCTAAATTCTCCGTTCCCTTCATCTCAGTATCTAAAGACGGTTCTTGAAAGACAATACCAATGCTTTTTCTAACATTATCTGGTTCCTTCAAAACATCGTAATTATTGACTAATGCTTTACCTTCTGTAGAAGATAATAAAGTTGCTAGAATGCTTATAGTTGTGGTTTTCCCTGCACCATTTGGGCCTAATAAAGCAAAAATCTCACCCTTTTTTATGTTAAAACTAATGTTATCAACAGCTAATACATTCCCTTGTTCATAAATTTTGGATAGGTTTTGTACTTCAATTATATTCTGACTCATTTTTTTATTTTCCTTTTGCCTTTTCTTTTAATTTTTTTATTTTTTCTCTTATTCTCTGAGATTTTTCTTCTAATTTTTTCATATCCTGAGAAATTTTCAATTTTTGAAGTTCAAGAAACTCTAATTGTTCTTCATCTGATTTCTCATCTAATCTCTCTAACATCATTCTAAGTGGACTGATTTGATGATAACCCTTGGGTAAAACACCTCTCTCATCACCTAATACGGCAGTTTTTAACGTTTCAAATGATTCTTCAATAATTTTTTGCTTTTCAAACATTAACTTTAAGGTTGCTTTACCTTTTTGTGTGCTTTCATAAATTTTCCTATTCCTTCCATCCTCAACTAGTTGTTCTTTAAATGTTATTAATTGATTTTTTGTCATCGCTTTTAGTATTGTATACAATGTTGATGATGGAAGATCCCATATCCCTAAAGTACGATTTTCAATTTCTTTACTTATTTTATAACCATAGGAAGGATTTTTCTCAAGAACTATTAAGATAAGGGAACTTATAAATGCGGTTTTCATAGAACTTTCAAATTTCTCTGCAATTTTTTCAGCCATCATAAATCCCTTAATTTTTAGAATATCTCACATAATGATATATATCATAATTTAAAAATCTTTATATTATCAAAAAAAAATGATTAAGATGGTTTTTTTGATATTTTATATCTTACTACTATTAATCTAAAGCAGTAAAATTTTATTACAGATATTTATAATAGAAAATTTTCAGTATTCATTAGATAAGTAGTAAAAAAATCTTTTTATTATTTTGAAATTTTTTTGAAAAATAAATAAATATTTTTAAAGATAAGTAGCAAAATAATTATTGTGGATTTAAGTTCGATTTATTCTGAGGTAAAACAATTCTTGTCAATTTCTGATGAGAATTTCAATTTAGAAAGCAATATCAACCAATATTATAAAACAGAACCAGATGAGAATAAACTCGAGCTCTTAGGAGAGATACTTAGTTTTATAACTAAATTTTCAATGTTCAAAGAAATTAAACCATTTATGAACTCATTATATACTTGTATTAACAATACTCTTGAGATAAGACCGGAATCCATTTTTGATTTTGAAGATTTGTTAGTAAAAAATTCAATAATCTTTTTTGTTCAAGAATATATAAATTATTTTAAGATAACACAAAAAGATCATGTTTTTAAACTCCTATCTGATTCATTGGAGAAACTTAAGATAGAACCTTTAATAATGAATCTGGGTTTATTACTTAAACCAATTTATCAAGATTCAACTTATATCAGAAATCTTCAAAATTTGAAAGAAGTAGAAGTAATATATAATACCTCCAATGATGTAAATATAGAAATAAAACAGGAGATAGATACTTGGCTTAGTAGTAAGGATATTAATTTGGAAAATCAAGAGGAGTTAAAAAATTGTCTAAATCAAGAATTTGAAAATTTACTTATCAAGTATAATTTAAAATTAGATTCTGAAAAATTAAAGAAATTGAAATTAGAAGTTATGGAAATGCTCTCAATGAAATTAACTATGATAAGCCTAATGGAACAAATCCCTGATGATTCTTTTGAGTCCATTCCTATAAAATAGATTCTAATAAATCCATAATTTTGTGTAGGATCATCATATACCTCTTTTAGTTTTCAACTTTTTTATTTCCTAAACATAAAAATTATTAAATACGAAGTTTGTTATTATATTTAAAAAAAATTTCAAATTTTATTAGACGTGAGAATTTTGGGTGAAAATGAAAAACCTTTATCTAGTGAAGAAATTGAAAAACAAAAAAAAATTGTTGACGACCTTTACAAGAAAGGAAAAGAAGAAAGAGATATATATTTGAAAAGAACGGAGAATGAGAGAAAAAAAGCTTTTGAAGAAGGAAAAGATAAAATTTCAGATTTAATTGATGAAAAAGCATTTAGAATTGATCGTCAGAAAGAAACCGTTGTTCAATTAAAACAATTACAACCTGATATTGAGGGTACAGGTGAAAAAATAGAGAAA
>JBHLQA010000040.1:0-13848 GCA_048885285.1 Candidatus Odinarchaeota archaeon | reverse complement strand
AAAATGCTCATGAATTTCTAATTCTATCCTGCTTTTATTTCGTTTTTTCATATATTTAATGGGATTTTTACGAATTTGAACTTTCAGGAATTTGTGAAGTAAGATATAAAGAATCAAAACAATAAATAAGATTGAAATTGCTATCGCCACGAACAAAGAGGAACGTGCATGCATATATATAGACTAGGTTATTTTATTACTTCCGATAAAATAAATAGTAAATAAGAAACTTAATGAAATCACATTTTTTGGATTTAATAGATTAAATATGAATTTATTTTTTAGGTTACGTAAAATAAGACGAAAAGTATTAAAATATAGGAAAACTAATTCTCTTTTATTTTATTTCTTGATTTTTTGTATAATCTTGGTCCCATTAATCAATCTTCTTAATAATGGAAATTTTAATACAAAAGCAAGAACCAATAGGTTGAACAATCAGAATAATTTAATTGGAGTTCAACAAGGAGATATGCCTTCCAATGCTTCTAATTATAAATATTATAAAACAATCACAATAGACCATACAATGGTTAATGGAATGGGTAGTCATGAAAATTTTCCAGTCTTAATTTCGATTTTAGATTCAGATTTGCATGATGAAGTTCAATCAGAAGATGGAGATGATATTGCTTTTGCTATTGGTCTTGAATGGTTGGATCACGAAATAGAACACTTTAACAGAGATTATAGTATTACAGAAGCTCAATTAATAGCATGGGTCCGAGTTCCTTCTTTATCTACTTCCGTGGATACCAATATTACAATGTTTTTTGGAAATCTCACTATGGGGCCTTGTGAGAATCCATCGGGAGTATGGGATTCAAATTACAAGGGTGTGTGGCATTTAAAAGAAGATCCTGGTCCAGGTGGTTCCGGAGATATAAAAGATTCAACATCAAATAATAATGATGGAACTGCTAACTCTATGGAATCTAATGACCAAATTTCAGGGCAAATTGATGGAAGTATAGATTTTCAAGGAGATGGAAGTGATGAATATATCGATTGTGGGGGTGCATCAAGTTTAGACATTACACAGGATCTTACAGTAGAATTTTGGATAAATATTGATAGTGATGTTCCAGCAGATACATGGGCTACTATTGTTGGTAAAGGTGATGAAAACGAAAATGGATGGAGAGTATTTCAAGATCAAAATAGTCATGAATTAGAATTTGGTTATTTTGCTGCCGGAGACAAGCCGTACTGGATATTAGCATTAACAAATCTCGCGCTGGATACATGGCATCACGTGGTAGTCAGTTATAATTATTCGGGAACGATCGCGAACATGTATCTAGACGGTGACAATGAGGTTTGCTCAGAAGATGAAGACATATATGAAATAGAGTCCAACGCATTTCATTTATATATAGCAGACTATGCGTATAACGGAGAATTCGATGGTATACTCGATGAAGTCCGCGTCTCAGATACAGCACGCTCTGCCGATTGGATTACTACAGAATATAATAATCAATATGATCCTGATTCTTTTTATACTATAGGTGATTTAATCCAAACAACCGATACAACAGCACCTACATACTCTGATTTAAATGAAAGTGCTGATCCATTGGAAGTATTCTTTACTGAAATAATTTCGATTAATGTTTTTGACCCTGCAGGGATTAACCAAGTCTTAATAGAATTTGAAGGGGAGTCCAATGATTCGATGACAAATATAGGAGGAGATACATGGCAATATAATTGGACTCCTACGAATAAGGGCTTGTATCCTTATACAATATGGATGGAAGATATTTATAATAATTGGAATTCTACTAGCGATACAATCAATGTAACTTCTGATGTCACAGCACCAACTTATGCAAATTTAATTGAAAGCGCAGATAATTTACAATTAGGACAAAATGAAACAATTACAATTAATGTCTATGATTCTCCCGGATCAGGAGTAAATACAACAAGATTAGAATATGGTTTTATTAATCATACAATGAATTTTATGGGAGGAAACACATGGAGCTGGAGCAAATGGAAACCCAAATCTGAAGGAGTCCATAACTATACAATATATATGCGAGATCATAGTGGTAATTGGAATATAACTACTGGTAATATTACTGTAATAAGCACAAATGCTCCAATCATAGTAAATGTGACAGAAACACCTGATCATCCAGAATTAGGACATAATATTACCATTAAAGCTGATATCTATGATAATGAAACTAGTGTTTCAGTGGTGAAAATTGAATTAGATGGCACAAATTATACAATGACTAATTTTACTATTAATACTTATGAAATTAACTGGACAAGATACTCAACAGGACTCGTGATATATACAATTTATGCAAATGATACAGAAAATAACTGGAATTATTACATGGATAGTTTTGAAATTAATGATACAATTGAACCTACTTTCATAAATCTTACTGAAAGTCAAAATCCATTAGAATTTGGAGATACTGAGATAATAGTTGTCAATATAACTGATTTCGGTGGAGTTTCTCAAGTTTTAATTGAATTTGAAGGATCTAACCGTTTAATGGAACCTATAGAAGGAGATTCATGGCAATATAATTGGACTCCTCCAAGTATAGGGAATTATTCATATACAATACAGGCCAAAGATAATAATAATAATTGGAACAATACTGTGGGATCAATCTTAGTTAGAGATACAATTGCTCCAACGTATTCAGATTTGACAGAAAGTGCAGATCCAGTAGAATTGGGAACTAAACTAACTATAACTATTAATGTAAATGATCTTGCTGAAATTAATCAATTAAAAATTGAATTTGAAGGTATGAATCATACAATGTCAAATATTGGAGGTAATACATGGCTGCACGATACTTGGATGCCAACTGTAATAGGTAATTATACTTATACTATATGGATGGAAGATAATAATAATAATTGGAATTCCACTAGTGATTGGATTATATTCCAAGATACAATTGCTCCAACGTATTCAAATTTAATTGAAAGTGTTGATCCTTTAGAATTAGGAGATACGTTAATTATAACAATTGTTACTTCTGATTTTGCGGGTTTAAATGAGGTTTTAATCGAATTTAAAGGTACAAATCATTCAATGTCGAATATTGGAGGTAATATATGGCAATATAGTTCTTGGAAGCCAACTGTAATAGGTAATTATACTTATACTATATGGATGGAAGATAATCATAATAATTGGAATTCTACCAGTACTTGGATTATCTTCCAAGATACAATTGCTCCAACATATTCAAATTTAATGGAAAGTGCTGATCCTTTAGAATTTGGAGATATATTAATAATAACAATTGAAATTTCTGATTTTGCGGGTATAAATGAGGTTTTAATCGAATTTGAAGGTACAAATCATTCAATGTCGAATATCGGAGGTAATATATGGCAATATAGTTCTTGGAATCCCATTAATAAAGTTAATAATCATTATAGAATATTTATGAAAGATAATAGTGGTATTTGGAATGTTACCAGTGGATGGGTTTTGGTGCAAGACACAACCCCTCCTTCTCAGCCTGAATTTACGATAGCACCGAGTGGAGATGTTAGTGGGCTTTTACTTTTTGATTGGAAGGAAGGTGAGGATGAATCGGGGATTGATTATTACCGACTAATTATTAGCACCGAAGCAGATCCAAATAACACAGCCGCATATATATTGGATATTAAGACCACAAATACTTCTTATGAATTAACAGAAATGCTCTCTGCGGGAAAATATTTTTATTTCCTATGTCAAGTTGATACAGAAGGGTTTATAAGCGATTATTCAATAGGAACTTTTATTGTGATTTCGCCACCTAATTACTTGATGATTATTCTTATAATTATCTCTGTTGCGGTAGTTGGTTCCGTGGCAGTAATATTGATTATAAAAAGGAGAAGTAAAGCATTATTACTCCCGCCTAGAAAAAAGATACCATTTAAAACAATACTGTCTCATATTGAAAAAATATCAAGTTCACAACAAATGATTGGGAAAGATAAATTTAAGAAAAAAGGAGGAATAGAAGAGATTGAGAAAAACCCCTTAAAATTGGAGTCTGTGGATAATTTAGAATTAGAACAGAAATTGGATGAGATCCAAAAATTAGGAGTAGAATTATTTGATGAAGGAGCATTTTTTGAAGCGTTAAATCAATTTGAACTCACTGAAAAAATTCTTCAAAAATTGGACAAACAAGCAGAAGCTCAAATATTTTCAGAATTAATTACAGAAATCAATAGAAATATTGAAGCACGAGAGAAGACTTTGGAAATATTAGAACAAGAAAAAGTTGGAGATGATTTCATGAGGTTATTTAATACATATTATGAAATAATTGAAATTTCAAAAAAATTAAATGACTTTAGTACTGTAGATATGTATCAATCTGAATTAATTGAGCTATCAAATGAAAAAAAGATCAATCCGCTAGAATTGGAACATGAAAGATCGATATTCGAGGAAAATGCAAATCTTCTCTATATAAAGAAAGAGTATGAAAAAGCTTCTAAATGTTATAAACAATGTGAGAGAATTTCACACTTCTTATTACGACTTGGAAAGGAAGAAGAATTAGAAAATATGAAAAAATTTAAAAAGAAGAAAAATGAATGTTTAAAGAAAATTTCAAATTAAAAAATTAGAGGAAATAAAGTATGAAAAAAATTCCAGGTACTCTCTTTCAAATTGAAATAACAAGTTCAAAATTCAACAAATTTAATTTAGCCATGTGGTATAGAAGTGAGATGGTCCTTGAAAGAACGGGATTAATAGAAGAAGAAATTTTTTATATAATTCAAGATGTATTTGCAGATAGAGCCTTAAGTATTCCACGTAATAGAGTAGAGAGAATCGTACAGGAAGAAATTAAGGATCTTTCCACTAAGCATACTATATCTTTTGTAGAAAGTACTGTATCAGAGATGTTAGATGAATTTGAAAAAGCTCCTACTAAGGAAATGAAGAAAATTGTTTTAATAGGGCTTTCTAATGCAGGAAAAACATGCATTTATGAACGTGTATTTGAGGCTAAGAAACCATGGGAATTAATGCATTCCGCTGCAACAAAAGGAATTTCTTATAAAGAATATAAGGTAGGCAATGTGTTAAAACCGTCGATATGGGATTTGGGAGGGCAACAACAATACTTAGATGAATACCATGGACCATTAAGAAAAAGCATATTCAAAAGAGCTTCAATTTTACTCTATGTAATTGATGTGAATGATGTTAACTCTTTTGATAAGTCATTAAAGGAATTTGAATGGGCAGCAAATCAAATTATTTCGTTTAATCCTGATTCAAAATTAAACGTTTTTCTTCATAAAATTGATCTTATTCATGATAAAGAAGAAGTAATTAATTATTTAAAGAAATTGCTATCAAAAAATATCACACAAGAAATATTTTGTCATCCCACTTCAATATTTGACGAATCATTATTTAAAGCATGGAGTGAAATAATTCGTCAAATGTCTCCGAAATCGACCTATGTTAATTCAATTTTAAGACAGATGAAAAATCAAGAAGGAGTTCGAGATGTTCTTTTAATTGAAAAATCAACGGGACTGGCATGTGGATCAACATTGGATATATCTGAAGAAGATATCTATATAGGCATGCTCTCTTTACTAATTGTTACAATTGATAAAGTCACAAAACGTATGCAATTGGCTGATTTTAGGGAATTTAGATTAAAAACTGATGATAACTATGTATTATTAACTGATGTAACACCTGAATTAATGCTCGTAATTATATTGACTACAATTGCTTTTGATAGAAAGAATTTAAAAGAAATCGAATTAAAAGGGAAAGAAGTCACTACTCAAATAAAAAAATTATGGAGTGATTAAGAGTAAGAGGTATGAGTTCTAAATGCCAGTAGGGTTATTTCTTGTAGTTCATGATGATATTAGGGGGCCGAAAATTAAATGTTCTTACTTTAAGAATCCTGTAGAATTACCTCAAGATTTTATCTCAAAATTGTATATGTCCCATGCAGGATTCGAATCAAGCTCTAGTATTGAAATTAAATTCGATCGATATAGAAGTGTATCAAGTTTTACTGGAAGTTTGGATCGCAGAACACAAAAGGAAGGAATATTAGGAATTCTTTTTGAAGAAAATGAAGATTTTAAAAATTTAGATCTATTTTTGCAACGGAATTTAACTTATACTATAGATAATCCTGATAATAATACAATGGAAGATATTTTTTCTAACAAACTCCTGAATTATCTTAAATTGATTAAAATCTTCCATAAAGTTGAGATAGAGTGGATTCCTGAAATCTTCATCATTCAGGGAGATAAAAAATTTAAATCATTCTCATTAAAAATTTCTGAAAAACAAGTCTCAAATATAGAGATGTCTGAGCTTTTTGATAAAATTATGAAAAAAGAGGAAATTTCACCATATCAATACCTTTTGTTAAAGTCAGATAATAAAAATTTTACATATTTATTATTAAAATTTGATAGAATAAATCCGGATATAGAAAAAATAGTATCGATCTTGGAACCTTATTTAAAAAGGTTTTATGATTATTCTGTAGAACTACTTATTCTTTTTTTCTTAGCCTCAGAGGTAAAGTTAGTACCACTGAACCCCAAGTTATTTAACATATATTCAGATAAAAAAAAGTCAGTACTTAAACTTCTTCAATCATCAAGTGAATATACTGAAAAATTTAATGAAATCATCTCATTAATGATAAATGGAGATATCTATCTGTCTCCACTTCTATAAATATTAATTTTACTTATTAATACATTCTTTAAATCTTTAATAGAATAACTCAATTACAAATTCTTATTTATGAATAATTTAGATAAGAGCAGCCATACGTTTACAATGCCTTATGATCATCCATCCATTTCAGCTTAAAAATTTTAATCTAATCTAGAAAAGACTTAAATAACAATAAAAATAACTGTGCATTTATATCTAAAATAAAATAAAGGCGAATGGTTATTAGCATGAATAATGAAAAAACAATAAGTTTTAATTCCCCTTTGGGAAGGCAAGAGAGTGATTCTTCTGGTTCACCAATAGGGGTTGTTAGGATGGATGTCAGCAAATCTTATGAAGGTATGAATGAATTACTCCAGAAGTTTATTAATGATTCCGATCAAGAAAGCTGGGATCAAATAAAAACAAAAATTGACTATACCTACAATAATTTAGATTATGTATTATCTTTCTTAGAGCAAGCAACATCATTTATTACTCAAATTAAGGAAAAGTTTAAATTAGGTCAGAAAATTTTGTTTAAACCTAATACTGTAAGTCCTATGAAAATAGATCCAGAAACTCATGGACCTGATCATGGTAGTACGGCATGTACAGAATGGGCATTAATAGCAGCTTTAATGAGGTGGTTTCATGAAAAAGCGGGGATAAGTTATTATAAGATGTCACTGGGAGAAGCAGCAACGGAGGTCACAGCAGTAGCTAACATGTATTCTCTAATTAATCCAGAAGGGAAAGAAATTACTCCTGAGGCAGTCCTTGAGGGAAAATCCGGAGACTTTTACGGAGGCTGGGGGTTCTATTTTGCTCGTAAATATCTCTTTGAGTCATTAAAGGAAGGAGACAATGAGGATCCTTTTAAAGGACACGAAGAAAGTGTTAATGGTACATATATAGCTCCGGGACATGTTTCCGACAAATTGATGGTTTATGACTTAAACCGAATATATGACGATCCAAATAAGGGGAGGAAATGTGCTGTACCTGATGGGGTGAATTTTAAGTCAATTGTACTACATAAAGCTATAATAGGCGGTGATCCGGATGATCCAGAGGATAGGAAAGCTTATCCAGGATGTGTGTTAATAAATGTCCCAAAATTCAAAGTGCATGCTATTACTATATTTACAAATATTATAAAGAATTTGGGAATCGGTCTTTATCCTATGCAATATTCAAGTGAAGGGGATTATAAATGGGATTACTGCGCACCTAATGGTACTACCGTCGTAGGAATGAAAGCAGATATTCCACATCAAGTCTGGATTCCTGAAATTGATCGAAAAAACACTCTCCCTAAGAGAGATTCTGAAGGAAACTATATAATAAATAAAACTGGGGGAATTCTAAGCACTATGATTGACATTATTAAAGCTGTAAGCAATCAAGGAATTTTAATGTTTCACATAGTTGATGGTATTGAAGCAATTAATCTAGATCATCAAGGAACACGAACTGGAGTAAAAACTGCAGAGGGAATGGTTTTTGCAGGTTTAGATCCTGTTGCAACAGATCTCTTATGTGCCCGTTATATGTTTTCAAATGTTCCCCTCAAAGAATCTCTTGAAGTTAAGTTAGAAGGAGGAACTGCGGGAGGTTTCCCCCAGAAAGTACCCATACCTAAAGTTGATGGGAAAAACATTATATCAACTGAAGGATATGATTGTCCACTATCTAGAGATGTTACATTTGACCGTGCAGAAGAGAGAGACTTGGGAAAAAAGGGTTATTATGTTAGCGGATATGATGTTTTAACTGAATCACCTATAATATCCCTTAACGGACACTTAGGATCTGTCATAAATGATAATTTTTGTGATATTATTACCAGCACTCTTTTTTACGATATTTATAAAGTACCATGGGATATGCAACAATCAACTCTTAATTATTTAGCTGCTCAAGATGAATTAGATGGGACGAACTTAAAAGAAGAATTTATCAAAGAGTTTGATGAAAATAATGATGGAGTGATCACCTATGAGGAATTTGGAAAAAAAGGAGCCGTATCCTTATTTCTAAATTTAGCAGCTAATTATGTTTCTTCAATAGGCATAGAAAAACTAGGTTATTTAAAGGGACACTATAAATTAAATAGTATTGGGTTAAAAATCAGTAATAAACAATACAATCCCGATGGTCATGATGTAATGGGTGAGAGATCGCTTGCAAATGCTTGTGCTATTGCTTTAATGGTTTCTCTCGTGCCTATGGAACTAGATGACCCTTTTATTCTAGGGCGAACATGTGGTAATGGAAAGTGGCCAAGTGTTCAGTATGCAGATTATCTTGGAATTGGTATTAGGTTATATGGTCCAGAATTCCCACTTTTAATAGGTTTTCCAAGTCTATACAGTGATGCTTTATTTTACGCGGATTTAACCCAAAATGGAGGAAAATATGCAGGTGAATTACGTTCTCATCCGGATACCAGAGCAATAAACAGATATTTTAGAGATGTGAAAAGAGGTAAGATTGAACCTTTAGACTTTGTAATGTATGTACCTGAGGAGTTTTTAAACTTTTCTGGGAAACGGGTGCCTAATGTTGAAACTACAGAGGATCTTCATAAGTTATTTACAGTAAATTTTCAACAGAGCAATGAGATTTGGCCGTAATTCAATAAAATACATTTTTTTAATAAAATCTACGCTAGTGGACTTTAATTATACAATATAATTTGATATTAAGTAAAATTTTATAGAAACAAGTAGATTTAGAAATATTCTAATAAAATAATTGTTAACCAAGAGAAGAGAGGTGAAAAAATGAAAGCAGCTCTCTATGAAGGAAAACTTAAAATGCTAATAGAGCAATTGATGTTATGGAAAAAGAAAATCGAATAAGAGAAGAAATTAAGCGGGAATCCACGCTTTCTGAGGTTGCTTACTTAAAGAAATGGGAAAAACAAAAATGATGTTTTTTCTAAATTATTCTTAGCAAAAAAATGAAAAAGAAAGTATATTTATTTTATCTAAGACCTCAAAAATCACTAAAAAATTCAAAAAGTAACTGACTTACTTGCTTAGGCTGATCTTCACTAATATCATGACCACAGTTTTCTAAAATTTCCAATTTTGAATTTCTTATTTTCTCAGAGATTATTTCTCCATGGTCTACAGAGATAAAATTATCATTGCGACCCCAAATTATAAGTGTAGGTACATTAATATTCTCCAAATATTTAAAGTAATTATCTTCCTTCATAAAATCAATAAAATATTCTAAAAAAGCATTAATCGCAGCTTTATCTCTTGCAATTTTCATATAATCTTCAATTTCTTTATCAGAGATCTCATATGTCTTATCATGAAGTCTCTCCAGAAGCATCCTGACATTTTTTTTTTCTTTAAAACTATTCATAATCTTCTCCCCGATCTTTTTATTCTGCATAATTTTAAATGAATTCCATATTTTAAATTTCCCAATAGCGCTTCCTAGGAGTACCAATCCTAATATCCTTTTGGGACGCTTGATTATTGTGTAAACCCCAATTTTTCCTGCGAAAGAATGGCAAACAAGAATCGCTTTTTGAATCTGTAGATTATCCATAAAATTAATAATAAGACTTGACATCGAACTAATAGAATAATCTCCATCTAATGGCTTATCAGAGTTTCCAAAACCTTTTAGATCCAAAGCATATACTGAAAACTTCTTGGCGAGAATATCCACCATATACCTCCATATATACGTACTTTCTCCATGACCATGAATGAGAATCATAGGAGTTCCACTTCCATAACTTTCATAATAAATTTTAACATCTTGTATTTTAACAAACACTTTTTTTTCACTTTACTTTTTAAAGTAACTTTAAAAAGTAAAAACATATTATATTATATAAATTATAAGGTATAGTACATTTCAATAGGTTTACTATTGTAAAGTTACTATATCTCCATAAACAAACTAAAAAATGAGGATAATTTAATGGCTTTTGATCTAAGCAATTTTAAAGAAGTTATTGAAATGATTCCAAAACTTCAAGAATCAGTCGCTTTAGGTATTAATAGAGAATTCCAAAAAAAAAAAGGAAAAGAAAAAGTAATAAAAATGGATAGAAGTTTTATTCATGAAGTATCCACATTTCTTTATGCAAAATGGACAATTGATATCCTTTTTATGATTTTTTTTCAAGATAATTTGTACTATAATGATTTAAGAAAAAGTCTACCAGAAATCAACACCCGAACCCTCTCAACTCGATTAAAACAAATAGAAGAAAAGAGACTTGTAGAGAGGATTGTTCATACAGGTAAGCCTGTTCGTGTTTCTTATAAAATAACTACATTTGGAAAAAATTTAATTTGTCTATTTTTTCCATCATTTATATATATTATCTTAGAGCGAGATGAGGATGTTTTAAAGTCAAATTGAAATGTTAACTAATTTAAATTAAATGATTCGGATGAGAAATCCAACTAAAATCGCAAGAACTTGCTGGTTAATTGAAGAAACATGGATTGAGTTGTCTGATCAAAGATTAAGACAACTCTACTAACATTTTTTTTAAATATAAATATCAAAGCAAATCATCTAAAAAGTCTTCAATATCTACTCCCTCATCTTTTCCAGCTCCAGCAAATAACTCAAGCAATATTGCAGAGATTCCAAAAAAATCCAAATAAAAAGTAGTATTTATAAGATATAAGCATAATCTTTTTTAAAAACTATAACTAGAAAATCATAGTTATTATTTAGGAATCTTTCTATCAATCTGCTTTAGATTCTTAATAATTTTATGTAATCTTCCTATTAAATAATGGTTAAAATTTATAAATTCTCATATTAAAAGGAGTGAAAATTATGAATGAAGATAAAAAAAACCCAGTATTGGGTAAGATGAAGAGACCTACTTCCGGTGGTGGTACGACTATCCAAGACTGGTGGCCTAACCTATTGAATCTCGATATCCTACACCAACATTCCTCCAAATCTAATCCAATGGACAAGGATTTCAACTACGCTAAAGAGTTCAATAGTCTTGACTTTAATGCTTTGAAGAAGGATCTCGCTGAACTTATGAAGAATTCACAAAGTTGGTGGCCAGCGGACTTCGGACATTACGGACCTTTATTCATCCGTATGGCATGGCACAGCGCTGGTACCTATCGTGTCGGTGATGGCCGTGGCGGAGGTGGCAGTGGAAATCAACGCTTTCCACCTCTCAGCAGCTGGCCAGACAATGTTAACCTCGACAAGGCACGCAGGTTGCTTTGGCCAATTAAGAAGAAGTATGGTCGGAAAATTTCATGGGCTGACTTGATGATCCTCGCAGGTAATGTCGCACTGGAATCAATGGGTTTCAAGACCTTCGGTTTCGGCGGTGGGCGTGAGGATATCTGGGAACCGGAGAAGGATATCTACTGGGGTTCCGAAGAAGAATGGTTGGGTGACAAACGTTGGCACACAGAAGATAAGGATAAACCTGATCTCGAAAATCCACTCGCAGCCGTGCAGATGGGTCTAATTTACGTCAACCCAGAGGGTCCGAATGGTAATCCTGATCCCGTTTTGGCAGCAAAGGATATCCGAGAGTCATTCGCACGTATGGCGATGAATGACGAAGAGACGGTGGCACTCATTGCAGGTGGTCACTCCTTCGGAAAGTGCCATGGCGCTGGTGATGTGAAGCATATTGGACCCGAACCTGAAGCAGCTAACATCGAGAATATGGGATTAGGTTGGAAGAGTAGTTTTGGCACTGGTAAAGGTAGTGATACGATAAGCAGCGGTCTGGAAGTCACTTGGACCGTCACGCCCACAAAATGGAGTAACAACTTCTTTATGAATCTGTTCCGTTATGAATGGGAACTAACGAAGAGTCCTGCTGGTGCGCATCAGTGGAAACCGAAAGGTGGAGCGGGGGCTGGCCTCGTACCGGATGCCCACGATAAGTCAAAGCGTCATGCTCCCTCTATGCTTACCACCGACCTCTCTCTTCGGTTCGATCCCGTCTATGAAAAGATTTCACGGCACTTTATGGAGAATCCGGATGAATTTGCATTGGCATTCGCCAAGGCGTGGTTCAAGCTGACCCATCGTGATATGGGTCCACGCAGTCGATATCTAGGACCGGAAGTTCCTAACGAAGAGCTAATCTGGCAGGATCCCATCCCATCAGTTGATCACAAGCTTGTCGATGAAAAGGACATTGAATTACTTAAGGAAAAGATCCGAGCTTCGGGCCTATCTATCTCGGAACTAGTTTCGACTGCTTGGGCATCGGCGTCTACTTTCCGTGACTCAGACAAGCGTGGTGGGGCGAATGGGGCTCGCATTCGTCTGGCACCACAGAAAGATTGGAACATTAATCAACCGGAACAGCTAACGAAGGTACTCAAGTCCTTAGAAAGCATCCAAGCTGAATTCAATGGTACGCAATCCGACGGTAAGAAAATTTCGCTTGCTGATTTAATTGTTCTGGCTGGATGTGTAGGAGTTGAGCAAGCCGTAAAAAATGCCGGCAACGATGTAAAAGTTCCATTCTCGCCGGGACGTATGGATACATCACAGGAGCAAACAGATATAGAGTCTTTCGCCTATTTAGAACCCATAGCAGATGGCTTTCGTAATTATCAGAAGACTAAATATGCCGTATCTGCTGAAGAAATGCTGATTGACAGAGCGCAATTGTTAACTTTGACTGCACCTGAAATGACGGTACTCATAGGCGGTATGCGTGTCTTGAAGACCAACTTCGGAGGAACACAGCATGGTGTCTTTACTAAACGACCTGAAGCGCTTAATAATGACTTCTTTGTAAATCTACTCGATATGAACACTACTTGGAATGCAACTAATGAAGATAAAACCTTATTTGAGGGGCATGATATCGAAACGGGTGAACTCAAATGGACAGCCACACGTGTTGATCTCATCTTCGGTTCGAATTCCCAACTCCGAGCATTGGCAGAGGTTTATGGTAGTGATGACGCTCAGGAGAAGTTCGTGCACGACTTTATAGCAGTATGGAATAAAATTATGAATTTAGATCGTTTTGATCTCACTTAAAAAGATTTTTCTACACTTTTTTTTTTCATATCATTATTTCATTCTTCCTTAAGGTTTTATTGAATCTAATTAAGTACTTATAATGATTCTCTATA
>JBHLQA010000039.1:3294-14014 GCA_048885285.1 Candidatus Odinarchaeota archaeon | reverse complement strand
AATACTGGAAATGTTTCCGATAAAGCAGTTTATGCAGATTTAGTAATTACTTTTCATAGAAGAAAATTAGGATTGTCTTGCAGCAATGACCGTATTAGCGAAATAATAGAAAGATCTATTGGTATTCCTCCTGAAGCTAATATTTTTGTTGGTAGAGGCAATTTATTATCTACCTTAAAAAAAAGAAGAAGAGACACTCATAAGGGAGAATTTGGAAAAGTATTGATAATTGGAGGTTCAAAAAATTACTCTGGAGCCCCCGCTTATGCCTCATTAGCTGGAATTAACTTTGGGATAGATTTAGTTATTACATATGTGCCAGAAATAATTGCAAATGCTCTTAGAAATTATTCACCTAACATGATAGTGAGATCTAATAAAGGATACTGGTTAAAAAAAAGTGCTTTAGAAGATCTTACAGAATTAATAAAATGGGCAGATTCAATATTAATCGGTCCAGGCTTAGGATTAGAACAAGAAACTGAAGAATTATTAGTAGAATTACTTAAAATTTTAAAGGAACTAAAAAAATCATTTATACTTGATGCTGACGCTTTAAAACTAATTAAGAATCATCTTAATTTAATTAAAAGCTTACCTGTAATATTAACTCCTCATGAAGGTGAATTAAAGATTATGACAGGATTGGAATTGCCCCCTTATGATAACATGGTCGAACGAAGTAAAATCATACTTGATTTAGCTAAAAAGCTCGATTTAACTTTGCTTTTAAAAGGTCCTTATGATTATATTTCAAATGGGAAGCAAATAAAAATTAATAGAACAGGTTGCCCTGAAATGAGTGTAGGAGGGACGGGTGATATATTAGCAGGATTATGTGCTTGTTTTAATGCAATAAAAAATAGCTCTTTTCAGTCTGCTTGCTCAGCAGTTTTTCTTAATGGATATATAGGTGAATATTGTAAGACTAATATTGGAAACCATTTTACTGCTATGGATATGGTTAATAATATTAATAAAGCGATAAATAATGTTCTTAATTTTTAATATTTTGCAAATCGATAATTGATTCTTAAGAGTTATCAAAACTTGAAAAGGATGCAAGATAAATATTTATTAATTTCTAATATTATTATATTATTAATCTAGTTATTTTAAAAACTTAAGTTGAGGATTTAGAATAGTAATTACCACTAAATTTCATAAAAAATAGAAAGGAGATTGATTAAAATACCACAAGTATTTCTTATTAACCCAGATGGGACAACCACAGAGCAAAAAAGTGAAGGTCCAATTAAGGATATTTTAAAAACAGAGGAATGTTATGTTCTTGTTGCGGATGATGTAAGAAAGGTATTTTTATGGAAAGGTGTAAAAAGTAGTGTTAGATCAAAATTTATTGGAGCAAAAAGATCACAAGAAATCAGAGGTCAAGTTGGTATGCATTATGCTGTTGTACCACTTGATGAAGGTGAAGAGGATCCTGAATTTATTAAGATAATTGGGGGAAAAACAGAAGCAGGAATTGCAAAAGAAATTAAAGCAGAGAAAGCCGTAGTGTCAGCTCCCTCAGTGCACCCTTTAAGAGAAAAGAATATCTTTGGTTCACCAGAACCCGCTGAAGGCATGAATATAGCAGGGAGTAAAGAACGGACTGCTCAAAATAGTGGACCTCTATATAGAGGGGATGGATCTATTTCTGCCTTGATGCAAGACCAAACTCAAGTAGATTTTCAAGAAGTTATGCAAAAACTAGAAGAAATTCAAATGCCAGCTGGTTTTGAAAGAGAACTAATCATTATTGGTAACCAAGCATATTCTATTGTAGAAAAAGTCCAACAATTTTTAGGCGAGAAACAAGTTACTAAAGAAATTTCAAAAGTTGGATCTATTCCTGAAGGGGTATTCTTTGCAGCTGATTATGCTCCTAGAATCCTTAGCGAAAATGGAAAAATTATAGCAATAGAATTTCTCAAACGTGTTGGTGCCGAATCTAAACCTGTTGAAGGAAAAAGCAAAAGAGAATTGTTGAAGGAACAAATTAAAGAACAATTGGGAGGCGTTTAAGGAAAGCTAATTTTCCTAACAAAAATCTTATTGATCCTTAATGAATAGAATAATATTATTCAAACTTATTCTATATTATCTCAACAGTTCATTTAATTTTTATAATAATTTATGAATTCTTAGTAAATTCGAAAAAATTACTTCTCTCTCTCGTTTTAAATAGAATATAATTCCATCCTATATTCAATTAAGTGAAAAAAAAAGGTAAACGATAAAAAATACTAATAAAATGTTTCATCTACTACTGGATCACTCAAAAATATTCATATTCACTTGATTCATAACATTCACATATTTTTTCAAGTATTAGCTCAAAAAATCGGTCTTCTTAAGGATAATTCCATTAGTATTCACAAGCGGTTGTTCTCACGAGTCGCGGATTCTAAGCTTCGTTTGAAAAAGCGCAGTCTCTACAGTAAATAAGTGGGACTAAGAATTTTTTGAACATTCAGGGATAACGTCCTTCAAAGCTTCTGAAGTAGTAAAAGAACATTAAAAATGAAGTATGCCTTGAACTCGGCGACGAACGAACAGTCTGTTAACCTTAAGGCTGGTCTTTTCCCTCCAGGAAGGATTGATGATTATTATAAAATTTTGAAATTTTTAAAAATGAATAATTTTTAATAAATAATTTGAAGGTTATAGATTGAAATAGTAAGCAAACTATAATATTATTGTTTTTTTTCAAAATCCTAGCAAATAGGATGTTGATCATTAGAAATATAAATTTTTAAGTTTAGACTGTCTAATTATTATTAATTAAATTAGTATTTTTTACTTAATTATGAGTGATTTAACACCTGAAGAAGCCTCTGCTTTAAGTACTTTCCTTGGTTCCATTACAGAGTATTCAGAACTTGAAGCTTTGGCCCTAATTACTAGAGAAGGTTTAAGATTAGCCTTTAGTGCAATTCCTGGTTATAATTTAGATCCGGATCTCTTTTCAAGTCTAAGTGCTGTAGTTGTACAATCTGGAACTGATGCAGTTGCTGCTCTAGGTTATACAAATATGCTTGAAGTAGTATTACGTGGTGATAATGGGTTTATAATACTTAGCGCTGCCGGAAAGTTTTTCTTAATGGGTGCCTCAAGACAAACAGCAGATCTGGGAAAAATAGTCAAGGTTTTTAGATATTACTCCCAAGAAATAGCAAAACGATATCCTATAACCTAAAAAATCCATATTAAAATCGAAATTCTTAAATGATTTATCTTATAACTTGTTCATAATTTAAGAATTTTATAAAAAGGTATTTTATTTCCAATATAATCAAATCTAGAAAAGTTTCTTATACTGATACAAGTTTATTATTTATAAAGAAAGTTAATGAATGTTGATAGAAATTTTAAGCTGTATCACTTATATTATATTAAAATATTTTAGTAAATAATATTAAATAATTATGCCTGAAATCAAACTTTTTGTCGATGCAAATAATGAAATAAAAGGTAAAGTACTAATTTGTCAATCTAATGCTTCAAAATTAGGAGTTAAGAATGGTGATCCAATTGAAATATTAAATATTGATAATAACTTAAAAATAGAAGCTAAAATCGAAATTTCTAATAATATTTTAGAGTTTGCTGGGCAATTTGCTAAGAATATATTGGATGATTTACAATTTTCTGGAGTTGAACTGACATTACGTCCTGTAAGTGTTGCAGAAAAACTTACACCAACTTTAAAAATTCCAAAAGTTCCTAAAAAAGAATATACTCCGCCACCCCAACCTACTCCTCAACCTGGGCAAATTTCCGCACCTCAATATGTTCCTAGTCCTCAGCCCGTTCCTGCGCCTGGTCTACCCCCTTCACCTCACCCTCCACCTAAACCTCAAATTACTCCTGAATCATCTTTATCGCCGTTACCTGCACCTCCACCTGAACCTGCATCTATTCCTCAACCAATGCCTTCACCTACTCTCCAACCTTCATTATCACCACTTCCGAGTAAGCCACCACCCCCCATGGAAATCCCACAAACAGGTTTGGGACAACCAGTAGTGCAAACTGCTGCTCCAGTCGAACCATTTCCGAATAAGATCGATATTAATACACTCCGAACACAAAAAAATGGAATTATTCTTACACCTACAGTAGATAATAGGATCGAAGGTGGAAGAATACAATTAAATTATGGTATAATTCAGCAATTAGGCTTAGGACAGGGAATGTTAATAGCTTGGGAGGATCCATTAACAAGAGCAATGGGGTCTGCAAGAATAGACCAAGCAAATATTGGAACAAATGAAATAAAAATGAGTAAAGATACCTATGAAGATACGAATATAAAAGCAGAACAAATAGTTGTATACTCTATAGAACCACCAATACAAACAGCTTCAGAATTGATGTTAGAGGTTCAATCTCAACCAAATTTGATGGGTTATGCTTTAGTTAGTCCTCGTACTCAATATTCTTTGTCTCTCCAACCCGATGAAATCTTATCTTTTGAAGATGAGCTTACTGGGGCAATGGGCGCTGGAAAAATTGAAATCTCCGAAGCAACGCCAGATAATGTGATTGTAATTGATAGTGAAATTTTAGAAGCATCTGGTATTGGTAGCTTTGAAGTGAAAGTATCAAAAAACCAAAGAACAATAATCCCATTACAGAGTATCTCCTTAGGAATTTCACCTATTTCTGGAGAAAATATGTGGGAAATAATAAGTACCGCTCGAGAAAATGTAGATTCAATGAAAGGGTGGATTTCAAATTATATAATATTTAAAGGTATTAAACTACGATGGTCTGCTGTGAATATTGCTTGCTCAATTCTTGACACTGTGCCAGATCTAACTGGGGATATTTTCGCCAAGATAACTCCAAATACCACCTTATCTTTAAGTCCCGTAGGTTTAATTCCATTTAACGCGATTCTTGTGATAGATATAAGCCGAAGTATGATGGCTAGGGATGTACTTGTTATTAACATTGCACCTGCTATTGAGGGAATAAAAGCTGCAATGGAATCTCGGGAAATCCAAGAATTCTTGAAGCATTTTAAAGATGGAGTTAATATCCCACGTAGAATATCAGCTGCATTTGCTGCTGTACTCTTCTTAAGTGAAAAAGTAGGGAGGGGATTCGGAGAAAAAGTCTCTGTAATCCGCTTCGCGGATGAAGCGCAGATACTTCCATTCGGGGATAAGTTTTATATGGATTCTGCTAGTGGAAAGAAGGGTGTATTAGAAGATGCTGCCCGTGTAATAGTTGACCGAGTAGGAAATTCATATGGACAAGCAACAGCGTTAGGAGCGGCAATGAGATCAGCCAATCAAGTACTCGAAGAATTTAATAAAATGGACCAAAATCCAACAATGATAATTCTGCTCACTGATGGAATTCCTACGGATGGTGATACTTTTTTCACTGAAATTAAGAAATTAGCAAATAATCCAGATGTCGTTGTTTACATTGTCGGTTTAGGAAATCCTGACGATGAATTAATGGCCCGAGCTGCTAGTTTATGTGGTGGAGAATACTTCAAACCTGAAGATGCTGGAGAATTATTAGTTTGGTATTCTAAAAGAGCTAGAGACTTAACAGTGAAAATGAAAGCTCATAAGGATCAATTTTGAGTCCTTTTTTTTTTCTTTCTTAGATAAATTTAAGATTTTCAAGGAATAAGACAAAAATTGTTTTTAAAGTCTTTTTTGATTTAGCTCTTAATATTTTTTTCTATTTTCTATAGAATTTAGATATGTTAAATAAACGCTAAAACAGGATTTAAATTTTATTTTATTCATAGAAGTATAACTCAGTACAAATTACATTAAAGTTATTAATAATAATTTTGATAATAATTATAACAATAGTAAGTATCTTGAATTTAATCAATGATAGAAAAAGATTTGAATAGATTATTATTGATTATTTGAGGTATTTTAGAAGAGATCGCTATTATTGATATCTACCCGAAATTTTTACTATAACAATCTACACAATACCATGAACGAGACTTTCGATGATATGTCATATCTTTATCAGAGGCACCGCATGTAGCACATTTTACTATAGAAGCTCTTAGTGGACGTTCAATGTCCCACCACTTATCAGTAAGTCCTTGTAATATCTTATGTGTTTCTTCATCTGGCCTAAGATATTTTCCATCTTTATCAAACCTTAAATCATGTTTTTGATCAGTAATTTCTGATTTTCGTTTTGAACATTCAATTAAAATAATTTGTCTTAAATTATTTCTAATTTTCTGTAATTTCAGATTCCTAATACTTATAGTTCTACCATTTTTCATTCTTATTCATATTTGCTATAGTTAGTTTTAGATTTAAATGTTTGTAGTGTGAAAGATTCCTAATAATTTAGATATTAAAAACCCTCTTTAGGTAATCAATGTCAGAGATACTGAAAATCCTACTTAATCTATATCCCTTAAAATCTGAAAGTTCCGTCAAGGAGTTAAGAATGCCCATAGCATCGTTAAAGAATCGTTGATAAGCATCATTATATTCATCTCTTATAAACTCTTCATACTGACTGCTTTTTATCAATTTTCTTCTTTCATTAAAATCTTCTAAATTATCTTGGAAATCTCTTGATTGCCAATTCCAGTAATTATCAAGGTAATACTTCACTGTTTTAGGATCTCCAAAATTATCTTTAAACGATTTCTCAACATCTTTAGCTAGAATTTCCTTATTTGAACCAGAACCATCACTTTGAATTAGATCTTGAATAATTTTTACAAGAGTCTTTTGATCTTCTAGAGAGATTTGAGAATCATAATGTCTATGTTGTATATTATCAACAAGGAAAAGATCCTGTAAATACACCGAAAATTTTCTACGAATATCAGGATGATGACGTGCAAAAAGACCTGTATTTCGGTCTCCGTCGAATAATTGAGGGTTTAATGGCTGGAATGTTAAGGGATCGAAACCTAAATCTCGACAAAGCATAGAAATTACATGATATGCCATAATTTTATCATCATTCCATAAATTCTCATCATTTTACCCTCTTTTTATTAAGTTCATTAATAATGAACATATTTTTACTTATTGGATAATTAATTCTAAAAATCTTTTAAATTATATTTCAATTTTTCTCTGTACTGTTCATTTTGAAATTTTTCATTTACTCTTTTTGTATTTATCATGAAATCTCTCAAATCTAGCATATGTCGAGCATGAGAAATGAATTTAATTGAGATTTTAGTCTTAAAAGATTCAATATCGTTCACTTTTATATACATAAATTAGCTTTTATACTTTTAAAAGAAAATCATTTATATCATAGATTAGAAAATAACTATTATCAAACTGCAGTAAAAAGTTATTAACAATAATTTTAATAATAATATTAACAAAATTTTTAAAAATTCTTATGTGTTTATTTAGTCATATATAATTAAATGTAATTAAATATAATTAAGATGACGATGAAAGATGTAAAAATTATAACAATAGATAATCGAGGACGGATCGTATTACCGTTAGTGACGAGAAAGAATCTTGGAATTACAACAAATTCCCAATTAATGCTAGTAAGTGATTCGGAAACAAAAGAGATACGAATTACTCCTATTGGATTACGGGATGAAAGTAATCTTATCCATTTAAAAATAGTAATGAAAGATATTCCAGGAGCCTTAGCAAAATTGCTTGATATTTTTGGAGAAGAAGGGCTTAATCTTATCTACACAGAAACTGTAATTATTGAGAAAGATGTAAAAGCAGTATTAACTGCAATATCTGAAAGTCCTATCGACATTAATCAGCTTAAAAATATTTTAACAGAAAAGGGAGAGGCATTAGAAGTAGAATTCCAACCCTTAGATTAATAATAAGATATCTCTATAAATAATAGTCATATAGAAGGTGTATATAGTGGCAAAAAAAGATAAGAAGAAAAAAGATAAGAAAAAAGAAAAGAAAGAGAAACCACAAGAAAAGAAAGAAAAACCAATAGAAAAAGAAAGGGAAGATAATCAAATACCGGAGTATTCTTTAGATACAGCATTGAGTTCTGCAAAAACTACTGGAACTACCTTACAAACATTATTAAAAGGAGTATCTGAAGAAAAAGGATTTGTTCATCCAAAAAAAGAGGGAGAAATAAAGATTACACCTCAATTAACTCATGAATCTAAAAGTAAAATCGCAGAGGCTTATGTAATGGAAGATATTCCCTTAACTCAACGTGATCGAGAGAAAAAAAAGCCCAGAACCACCTTAATTCCAGAAAAAAAAGAAAAGATTGAAATCTCAAAATCAGATAAAAAAATTGAAGAGATTAAACCTTCACCATCCCTAGAGATGGGAAAGGCTGAAACTCCTGAAACTTCAGAACTTCAAGCTTCAGGCGAGAAGGAATCATTAGAAAAAGTGGAAAAAATTCCCTCGCAACCATCTACAAAAAAAGAGCCTTCATTTGTTAAAGTTAAAAAAGAGAATATTTACTTAAAGTTAACAGAATTTTTTGAAGGTTTATTAGCGAGTTATGGTGAAAATTATGATAGATGGGAAATGTCAATTTCTAATATATTAGCAATTTTACGTAAAATGAGAAAAATTACAAAGAAAAATACTGATGACTTGACAATAAGCATAAATAGTATTTTTGAAGGTATTCAAGAGAGTTTAGAACAATTTAAAATAAAGCGAAATGAAATAGAAAAAGTTGCAGAAGTTAATATTGAGTCTATGTCTGGAGAATTTAAGCGAGTTTTAGGTCTACTTGAGCTTCAAATTAAGGAATATCAATTAAAACGCGTTACAGATGAGTTTATTCATGAATTAAAGCTATCTCAATAAATATTCAGTTCTTAACGTTTCATGGAGAATTTATAAAAAGATCTATATTGAAATTATTATGTCTGATGAAAAAAAAAGTCAGTTGCGTCCTCTAATTATAGAAATCGGAAGTCAAACCTTCCGATTAGGATGGGCAGGAAATGATTTCCCAGATATTGTTGCACCTAGTATCTATGTAGATAACAATGATTTTTTATTTACATCAGATGTAATTGAAGGACTTGAGGATATTTTTATAACTAAAAAAAATGCTGAAACCCAGCTTTTTGGGAATGAAGCTTTAGAATATTCCAATATTCTGAGAGTTCATTTTTTCAAGAAAGAAAATAATTATAATATTTTCATGAAATATTTTTACCATCATTATAAAAAATTAAGTATTGCTGAAGAAAATCAATTTAAACAACCAATTATCATTATTTCGCCTTTTAATATGTCAGAATTGGAAAAAACAAAGCTTCAAGAAATTTTCTTTAATGTATTTAATTTTCCATCTTTGATATTTTTATCTGAATCTCAGGGAATCTTAGCTACTTTGAGAAAGACTAGTGGTGTAGTTATTAATATGGGGGAAGCAAATACAACAATCACTACGTTTTTACATGGTTTCTCAAACGTTATGGCAAGGGATTTGTATCCAATAACTGGCAAGGAATTAACTAGTTATCTTCTAAATTTAATAATAACAAAAAGGGGATCTAGTAAAACTTTAAATCTTGATGAAATGATAGCAAAAGAAATTAAAGATAAACTGTCCATATGTGTTATTAATCCAGATGAGGAAATAAAAAGAATAAAAGATGGCTTAACAAAATATAATAGAAAAGTAGATTTACCAGATGGTTCATCATTAGAAATTAATTCAGAAAGATTTATGCTTGTTGAACCTTTATTTACTCCTTCATTAATTCATATCGATTATTTAGGATTACCAGAGGCCGTATCAAAAGTAGTTAAATTTTGGGATCGTGAAAATTGGGAGTTAATTATCCCAAATATTATTATTGCTGGTGGTGGTAGTTTAATCTTGGGATTAGAAAAACGATTAAAAACAGAAATATCAAAATATTTTTCAGATAGATTGAAAGATAAAGTCGAAATAATTGCTGTTTCTGGAAGAGAAAATATTGGTTGGATAGGATCGTCAGTTTTATGGGCTCAAGAGAAGTTGCAAAAGGGATGGATTCAGAATCCAAATCAAGAAGTTACCGATCAAGTACAAAATACGGACAATTCTAATCAAAATGATAATTAAAAGAGGAAATGGGATCAAAATCTTATGTCTGTAAACTTAAATTTTAAGAAGGAATTTTTGGCTAATTTTCAAAAAAAAATTATAATTGCCCGTAAATTACTTTTCTCAGCAAATCATAAATGGGCCAGTAACGTGCTCGAAAATTTAGGTTTTGAAATAGAAAAAAGTGATTGGCTTGACATTCAGAAAAAGCATCAACTTAATATGATTATTTCTAATTCTTGGTGGATGTATTTAAATTCATTAGTAAAACATAAAGATGGTAAAGTAGATATTGATCTAATAAGATATATTGATGCATATAAAAGATTCTTCTCTTTTCTATCCAAACTAGATGATTTTTATTTATTCAACACATTCAGTATTAATCTTCTTAAGAAATTTGTAAATATGGAGAATTTATCGCAAATTGGGATAACTAAATTCATTGGTTCTTTTTCTGCAAAATTATTGGAAAAACAAGAATTTCAGAAATTATTTGAATTGCAGATATTATTAACATTTTTAAGGAAATCAGTTACCCCTTCCGAATTTTTTCATTTAAGTATGGATAATTTAGGGAAGACGATTTTTAAAATAGAACCAAGTAAACGAGCTTTATTTCTTTATATAATTTTAGAAGATGTCTGTCTAAAATATAAATTAATGGATGACTCAGCTG
>JBHLQA010000039.1:0-3284 GCA_048885285.1 Candidatus Odinarchaeota archaeon | reverse complement strand
TGAATTTGTAAGAGAAATGAATAAAATATTGATAAATCGCCTTCCGGGATCTCTAAAAAATGAATTCAGCAATATCAGTAGAATTTCAATTAATCAAAGAAGTTTTAACTCCGTTTTAGTTGATCTAGAAGACCTGATATTTTATTTGAATGACATTGGTGAATATTCTTGGATTATTCTCTTCATACGCAATATTTTCTCAAAAATGCAGGAATATGATTCATTTGGTGAAGCTGTAACTTACATTCGAAAATTCATTGATTTTTCAATCAGTAGAAATCGTTTTGAAATGGCATTTGATATCTATGATTTCTTGGAAGATTTGTTCATGTATATAACAGATTTATCTTATGATAAGGTATTAATTGAATTATGGGTTGAAGCGTGTAAGAAATTTGTGGAGATGAGAGAAAAAAGATATTTACTTCAATCCTTGGAAAAATTGAACAATCATTTAAAATTACCCCAAAAATATGATGAAATTTTTCATTATTTCTATACATGTAATATTTTATGGCAATTTAAATCCATGTTTTTTGCTTTGGAACAACGAGATTTTTGGAGGATGATGTTTTATCGCGCTATTTTTGAAGAACAAAATTATCATATAGCGCAAAAAGTTCTTACATACTTAGATGAGGATTTTAGTAAAATAATAACTGATCTTAGTATTCTATATAAAGAAACTGAACACCTACATAAAGAAATTTATACTATTGATGATAAAAATGATATTTCAGATTTATTTCGCAAAGATTTTGCAATAAAACAATTGGTTCTAAGAATTAATAGTAAGGGGATGATTTCTTATAGAATGAATTCCATAAATGGTGAATTAATTGATGGCAAAATCTTTGATGAATACTGGAATGATTCTCAAATTTTTGAAATATATGAAGAACTCTTCTCTGAATCTGAAGATCGTAAATACACTTTTGATTTGAATGAATATGGTCAAATATTATATATTTTTCTCCCCAAGCTAATGAGAAATATGTTTAAATCATTTAAGATTGAAAGTCTAAATATAACACCACATGTATATTTTATATTAGAAAATATGACCATTCCTCTTGATCTTATCTATGATAAAAACTTTTTCTGCTTAAAATATTCAATTGGTTATAAAATCTCTGAAATTCCACTTAGAGGTATTGGTTTTGATTATATGAAAAGTGAAGATTCTTCATTAGACTCATCTAAGATGGGATATAATGTTTTAGTAATTGATTCAATCAATTCAAAAAGTCCTCTAAAATGGAATGAGGATAAAAGACGGAAGGAATTAATTTTTCCATTTCAGGCAGGAATAGATGAATTAAATTATTTAATAAATTTCTTTAATCAGAGATCAGAGATTAATCAATTGGCAACATTAATAGGCCATAATTCAACACGAGAGAATATCGTATCAAATTTGAATTCTGGAATATATCAAATTATAGTTTTTGTAGGTAATATTTTCTATTCTAACTTGAGTCCTAAAAATAGTTACTTCCTTACAAATGATAATCAAATTTTAACATTTAATGAAATTAATAATATATTGAGTAAAAATTCTTCAGAAATTCAACCATTTATCTTTTTTAATTCCCAAATGTATGATACTGAAGGTAATAAAATAAGGAATGCTTTAATACACTTTGGGGAAATCTTTACTCAATTTGACTATGAGAAAATCATAGGAATAATTACAAAAAATTATCCAATTTTTAATGAAGAAACTAAAAAAATTATTTCTATTTTTTTCTTTAATTTGTTTAATAAAAATAGTCAAGGAGAGGCGCTTTTAAAGGCTCGTCAGCAATGTATCGCAAATAAGATGGAAAAGGTTTTACAAGAAAAAATTAAAGATTCAAATTCAGGAATTGATACAACTAATATTGATTTACGTAGTAGTCTTGCAATTTCAAGTTACTTACTTTTTGGAAAACCGTGGAGAAAATTAATTTCTTAGATATTATAAATCTTTTACAAAAAACCAATAATTATAAAATATTAAAATATAGTTACTTTACTTAATTTATTATTGTAAAGACCAAAAAAGAGTTGATGTAAATTTCAGATCGAATTATAGAGTTGCGTGTAGAGAATAAAAGATTGAGAGAACAAATAACTAGTCTAGAAAATAAAATAATGACATTAGTTGGGATGGTAAACATAGAATATAGTGGAGGTACTGAAAAAAAAAATATACTTAATGACTCATTGATAAATTTGATTAATTCCACTCAAGATCAATTGAATGTCGTAACTCCTAAGATAGATCAATTTTATGCAACGGAACTCAAAAGAACTGTTGAACGAGAGATTCCAGTCCTGTTAATTACTACTGATAGGAGCGAATATTCTAAAAAAATGGTCAATATCTATGACGATCTAAAAAATACTCAAGGAGTTAGCATTGTTAATAATCCTAACGTAAGATTTTTACTAGTATTTAATACTGAGCAAGCTATTTATTCTGGAGGTACTTTAGATAAAGAAGAGCTATCAAAATCAGTTCTAATAGTCACAAAAATCCAAGAAAAGTCTAAATTAAAATTGATTGCTGAAATCTTTTCCTTAATGCTTCCTTCCTTTATGAGAAAATGATTTCTTTTTTCTTTTTACATTTCATTAAAAAAGAATAAAACTTCAAATATCTATTAATTAAGGATGGATATTTTCAAGTAATAATTTTAGAATGATAAAATATGAATAATATCAAAAAAATTTTAGACTCTCAGTTTATTTCTGAAATTTTTGGCATAAACTCTAAGGTATATTTTAAAGCTTTAGAATATCTTAAAGATCAAGCAGAGATACTAAAATCCTATGAGTCAAAGTTCAAAGAATGGAAGAATTTCTTTATAAATATTTACGGTTATGAGATTAATTCAGATTTATTTTTTAAACATACCTATTTTATCATACTATTAGAGCTTCTAGTATATTTTAAACTCTCTAATCATAAGAATTTCAATATTAAAGGAGATTATGAGGAATATTTAACAATTGATTTAAGACAATTGAAGATATTGGATTTTTCGTACTTTTCTTGGATAAAGTTTAACAAGGATTTATTTATTAAAATTAATAAAATAATTCGAGATATGAAATTTGCTAAGGAAGAATTGTTCAGTAATATATATCAAGAAATAATTCTTCCTGATATTCGCCATAAAATAGGGGAATTTTATACACCTTCAACCTTAGTTAAGAAAATGATTGAGGATATCTATTGGATGGGTTTAAAAATCTTAGATCCCTCTTGTGGCTCAGGCAGATTTTTAATTAATTTA
>JBHLQA010000038.1:0-14201 GCA_048885285.1 Candidatus Odinarchaeota archaeon | reverse complement strand
ATAGTATCGTTATTAAGAGAAAAAGGAGGAGCTAAACGTGTTCATTTAAGAATAAGTTGTCCTCCTATCATTAGGCCATGCTATATGGGAATTGACTTTCCTACTACGAATGAATTAATTGCAGGAAGACTTCAATCTCAATATGGAAATAATTACTTAGAAGAGATTCAAAAAATTATCGGATCAGATACATTATTATATCAAACAATAGATAATTTAACTCAAGCTATTGGAAAGAATAAAGATGAATTATGCTTAGCATGTTTGACGGGTAATTATCCTCTCAAATCTATTCAAAAGTTAGCAGAATTAGAAGATTCTATTGTAAAAAGTAGATCCTAATATTCTTAGATTTTATTCTACACCATCCCAGCAATAAGTGCATAATTTCTCTTTGGGCAATCCAATTGCTTTAACTAGATCTTCTAATTTTTGATATTGAAGGGTAGTTAATTGTAACTTTTTACGTATCACATTAACCATCGCTTTATATTTATCTGACATTGGATCAATATACTCAGCAGGATCTTCAATATTCTTTCCAATTAATTCTTTTATAGCCCATCGACCAGCTAAATCTAACTCTGAACGAGATCTAGAAAAGTTTAAAAATTTACAACTATAGACAAGTGGTGGACAAGCAGGTCTCATATGAACTTCCTTGGCTCCAGATTCAAATAATCTTTGAATGGTTTTTCTAAGCTGTGTCCCTCTCACAATTGAGTCTTCACAGAAAAGTAGTCGTTTATCTTTAATGAGTTCTTTGATAGGGATTAATTTCATTTTCGCAACCTCATCTCTAACAGATTGATCTTGAGGCATAAAACTCCGAGGCCATGTTGGAGTGTATTTTACAAACGGTCGGGAAAATTGTTTTTTTGCTTCATTAGCATAACCCAATCCGTGTCCAGTTCCAGAATCAGGAATACCCGCGACCAAATCAATTTCAATGTTATCATTTTTTGACAAATAAGAGCCACATTTATAGCGAACCACTTCTACATTAATTCCTTCATAACTGGACGCAGGATACCCATAATATACCCATAAGAAGGAACAAATTTGTAATCGATCACCAGGGGGGATTTTTTGCTCAAGACCATTCTCACTTATAAAAATAACCTCTCCGGGACCAAGATATTTTAGTATTTTATATCCAAGATTAGGAAGAGCGCATGTTTCCATTGTAATTGCATATGAATCTGTTTTTTTCCCAATAATTAGAGGTGTTCTACCAAATTTATCTCGTGCAGCATAAATGCCTTTATTTGTTAATATTAGCAAAGTACACGACCCATCAATCATATCTTGTAATTTTTGAATCCCTTCTTCGAACGTATTTCCTTGGGATATTATTGTTGCAACCATTTCTGTTGGATTTATTTCAGATCCATGCATTTCCGAAAAATGAGAACCGTTTTTCAATGCAATGACTGCCAAATCTTCTAAATTATTAATCTTACCCACAGTAGTAATAGCAAATACTCCTAAATGTGAGTTAATTATTAAAGGTTGGTCATCATAATCACTAATAACTCCTATCCCCTTATTTCCATGCATTTTATTAATATCTTTCTCAAATTTAGATCTAAATTGAGTTGTTGTAATATTTTTTATGAATCGTTGAAATCCACCAGAATTTTTTACAGCTAATCCACCTCTAGTGGTTCCTAAATGAGAATGATAATCTGTCCCGTAAAAGAGGTCTTCTATACAATCAGTATTAGAAAATACTCCGAATAAACCACCCAACTTTTAAAACACCTTCAATATCTATTTAAGGTGAAAAGTATTATTAAATGGAATTATTAATCTGATATCAAACTAAAAATTAATATAAATAGAGATTTGGAGTATTTTATACAATTTGTTATAAATTTTCTTTTTGATATTCGAATAAACCTCCAATTAATTGTCCTGTGCTAATACCTGCATCCCCGGGAGCAATTAGATTATGTTCTAAAAATATAAAACCTACATCATTCACTTTTTCTTTAATAATTTTCGAAAATGAGTAATTATATGCTACACCACCAGTTAATCCTATATAGTTTATTTGATGTTTTTTAGCAAGTTCTATAGCAATTTCTGCTAAAACACCGCCCATTTCAACTTGAAATTTAGCGGCAATATCTTTTTTTTCATTTTTTGAATTTTCAAGCAGGTTTAGGATATCAATTACAATTTTTGATGTATTAATTATATATAATCCAGTTTTTTTATAATATTCAATTTTAAAATTTATATTATTTGGATTTCCTCTTGACGCCAAACATTCAAGTCTCATCGCAGGTTCTCCTCTATATGTTTTAATATTCGCTACCCCTAAAAGATAAGAAACGGTATCAAATATTCTACCAGTTGAACTTGATAAAGGAATATTTTCCGATGGAAATTTTTGATTAGCATTTTCAAATTGAGAGATTAATGTTTTTAATTCATTATCTTTATATTCCAAATCATTTTTTAAATCTATTTTTTCGAAGATCTTTAAAGATTCATCTAAACTTAAAGTATTAAGTATGATAGAAGCAGTCATCCTAGCAGGATATTTAGTACAACGATCTCCTCCGATCATTGGTTGGAGTTGTAAAGTTCCTAACCGTTTATAATTATTATAAGAACAAAGTAAAATTTCACCCCCCCAAATATTACCATCATCTCCATAACCAACTCCATCAGTACTTAACCCTATTATTTTTCTATCTTTTTGTATCTTATTTTCTGCCATAAGACTTAAAATATGGGCATAATGATGTTGTACTGAATATAAAGGAATTTTAAATTGATTCGCTAATTCATTACCTAACTTAGTAGTTATGAAAGTAGGATGAGCATCACAAGTAATAAATTTTATTTCAGAATCTTCAACTTGCAAGAGATTTTTTATATGAAAAAGAGAATTGTTAAGAAAATCATACGTTTCTAAATGAGTTACATTTCCAATATGTTGAGTAGGGAATATTCGATTTCTCCTTAAAATTGCACCTGTAACTGATAATTCGGGACCAGTGGCTATAGCACTAGGCACTTCTACTTCAAATGGTAATGGTAAATATTCTGGAACATATCCTCTCGATCTTCTTATCAACTTTATCGCATTATTATGTAATCTTAAAACACTATCATCAGCTCTTTGGTAAATTTTTCTGTTATGAAGTAGGAAGAAATCAGCCAAATCATATAATTGCTCAAAAATTTCACTATTTTTTATAGCCATAGGAATATAGGATTTATTTCCACTTGTATAGACTAAAGGTTTTTCTCCAACATATTGGAATAACAAATGGTGGATTCCTGAATATGGGAGTAATATACCAACATTACTTAAACCTGGTGCTACTTGTTTGCTTATAATTGAATTTTCCTCTAAATTTTTTCTTTCTAAAAGAACTATAGGTCTACGAAAAGAGGTTAATATGTCCATTTCCTTTTTTGATATTTTTAGATCATTCTTGATAATCTTCAAATTTGGAATCATTATAGCAAAAGGTTTATATTTTCTTTCTCCTTTTCTTTCACGTAATTTTAAAATACTATCATCATCAGCTAAACTCACGAGATGTGTGCCTCCTATACCTTTTACCGCTACAATCTCTCCTTCATTAATCCTCTTAGCAGTTTCATATAAAATAGAATCTATAGAGTTATTTTCAATAATTTCCTTCTGTTTATTATATAAAGTATAATGCGGTCCGCAGACGGAGCAAGTAAAAGTTTGAGCATGAAATCTTCGATTATTAAAATCTGAATATTCTTGAACACAAGATTTAGGCTCTGCTTTTTTACAGAAAGGGAATTTAATCATTGTACTCCTTTCTCTGTCATAAGGCAATTCAGTAACAGTAGTATATCTAGGACCACAAACTGCACAAGCAACAAAAGGATATTTATAATATTTTTTATTGCGAGGATCATTCATATCTTTTAAACATTCTTCACATATTGCTATGTCTGGAGGTAGTGTTAGACTAATTCCACGACCTTGTTCACTTTTTTTAATTTCTAGTTCAATATATTCTTCTTGAGATTTCATGTAATTTACATTAATATTCTCAATAAAGGATATTTCTGGCTTTTTTATTTGAATATCCTTTAAAAATTTTTTAATGTCTCGAAAATTACCTTGTAAAACTAATCTTACTCCAGCATTTCCTCGATTCAAAATATATCCTTTAAGATTTAATGAATGTGCTATATTATATAGAAATGGTCTAAATCCAACACCTTGAACGATTCCGGTAATAACAATTTCTGCTGTTAAATGATTTTTCAATTCTAATTTAAAAACAATATAGTGATTATTGATATTATTGTAAGTCCTTAATTATTTATTATGATATTTATAATAGATACTACAAGTTCCTTCCATTGAAACCATACAAGGTCCAACCGGATTTATTGGAGTGCATTCTTTTCTAAATAATTTACATTCATAAGGATAAAGTTTTCCAACCATAACAAGATGACAGGAACACCCTGGAGGGATATCTTGAGAATTTTCGACTTTTATATCAAATTTTTTATCAGCATCGAAGGTACTATATTTTTCTTTGATAATTAAACCTCCATCAATAATTCTACCAATCCCTCTCCACGGGGATGAAACAGATTCAAAGACTTCTTCTATTATTTTTTGAGCAATTATGTTACCTTCAGGTTTTACAACTCTAAAATATTCATTTTGGGTATCATATTTTTTACCTCTTAATTGCTTCAAAAGCATTAAAATTGAGAGTAATACATCATTCGGCTCAAACCCAGCTATTACATTGGGAATTTTATACCCTTGGGAAAAGATCTCATAAGGTCTTAATCCTATTATGGCTGAAACGTGTCCAGGGGAAATAAATCCATCGACATTTAATTGAGATTGACTCATTAATAATTCCAAGGCGGCTGGTATTAATTTATGAGCACAAATTACTGAAAAATTAGAAGGGGGTTCAGACTGTATTTCATATCCTATCAATGGAACGGTGGTTTCAAAACCAATAGCAAAAAATATTATTTCTTTTTCAGGATTTTCTTTCGCAATTTTAATTGCATCATTAGGTCCATAAACTATGCGAATATCTGAACCTTTTGCTTTTAATTCTGCCAGTGAAATATTTGTTGCAGGAACACGTAGCATATCACCAAAAGTTGTAATTATTATATCTTTTTGTTTTGCAAGTTCTACTGCTTTATCAATATCAGCAGCAGGACATACACATACGGGACAGCCTGGTCCCGACAATATTTCAATTTCTTTTGGTAAGAGTGTTCTCAATCCATATTTCGATATTATATATTCATGAGTTCCGCAAACATGCATAAATTTAACTGGTCTACTAATTTCTTTGATTATATTTTTAATTGAATTCACTATGTCCTTAGTAAATTTTCTACTTCTTAACAATTCTAAACCGGGAATATCCATTTTTTTTTCACTTATTAACAAATTCGAGGAATTGGTTCACCTAAAGGCATATCTACAAATCGAGTTCCACCTATAATAGTTTTTAAAAAAACCTTTTTTGGATTATCTGCTTTTACTTTACCAATAATTTCAGCATCTTTACCTAATTGAGTTGCTTTAATTTTTTTTAAAATATTTTGAGAATATTTAGAATCTACTGCTAAGAGAGCTCTTCCTTCGCATGCTATATTATAAGGGTCTAAACCTAACATATCACATATGGCACTCACTTGTTTCTTAATTGGTGTCTTTTCTTCATCAAGCCAAATACTAACATTAGATTTACCTGCCCAATCATTTAAGGCTCCTGCTATTCCTCCGCGTGTAGGATCTTTCATCGCATGAATATAATTATTATTAATATCAGATTTCAATACATTATAAATTTCTAATAAAAGAGAAACATCGGAATTTAGATCAGTAGAAATATTTAATCCTTCTCGAGAAGCCATTAATGCCGTCCCATGATCACCAATACTTCCAGTTAAGATAATACTATCGTTTGGTTTAATATTATTATCTAAAATTTTTATTTCTTTATGTTTAATTCCAATGCCCGTTGTTGCAATAATAATCTCATTTAAAGTTCCTCTAGGCATTACTTTAGTGTCCCCAGCAATTATTGCTATATTTGCTTTTTTGGCAGTTATGTTCATTGAATTAACAATTTTTTCCAATTTTTCGAATTCGAACCCTTCTTCAATAATTACTATTGAAGTTAAGGCTATTGGTTCTGCTCCCATCATTAAAAGATCATTTACAGTGCCACAAACACTTAAAATCCCTAAATCACCTCCTGGAAAAAATAGAGGGTAAATTGTATGACCATCAGCGGTAACTACAATTTCATCTTCATAATTATTTAAAGGGATTGTAGCTCCATCATCTAATTCTTCAACTCCAATACCATTGCTAACTTTTTTGAAAGGAATATTTTTTATAATGAAATTGATTAGTTCTTCTTGTAAAACACCGCCAGCTCCATGTGCTAAGCGGATTATATTTAAATTCTCTTTTTTTCCACTCATAATTCTCAAATTGAAACAAAGATTAAAAGAATTTAGGTTATAAAAGAAATTATTAAAGTTATATCTTTAAGTTTTAAAAATTCAAAACAAACCTATTAATGGTTATATATCCCCTATATAAGTAAAGAAAAAAAAAAAAATTTTGTTTAAAGGTTTAATCTCGTCAATTACATATTTATGATGGTATCATTTTCAAAAATTAAATCAATAACTTCTTCCGTGGATACTAATCTAATTTTATCAGAGATGAAATTATTTAAGCCTCGTAAATTAATATGCTCTCTACATGCTACAACAGACTTCTTTTGATTAAGAGCTTGGGAAACAGCCTTATTAGATTTATTAGCAAAGTATACAGCATTCTGGAGTAAAAGAATAGTCACATCATCTTCATCAGTATGTTCCATAGCAAGTTCAACTCCAGTAATATCTTCACTGGTAATAAAATACAGAACTTTTTTGCCCATTTTTATCAATCCTCCTAAAACGGTATGGTTACAGTTGAATTTTCAATCATCTTTAGAATTTCGCCATGTTCTTTTACTTCTACATCTTCAACTAAATCTTCTTTCGTAAGACCACGCTCATCAAGTGATTTCTTATCAACAAAGATGTCCAAGTCAATGTTCCTTAAAAATTCTATATGCATTGAATACATAGTTTTATCTGTATCCTTTAAAAAAGTATAGACACCATCATTAATCGCAATTGTTATAGGATCAAAATCAGCACTTACAGCAACTGACATTCTTAATCCTTCAACAGGATAAAGGGTTCCATGGGGAGGTTTCCGTAAAAGTATTACTACATTTGGTTCTTCTGACATATTTAATCACCTTAACATATTACTACTAATCTATCTGTTTCTTCAATAATTTTAGCAAGATCTGGTGTTCCAGCTCTTTTCACATCTCCGCATTCTCTCTTCAGACAATTTTTCATGGTGCCTCTCACTAAAAGGCATAGATTGCATAATCTAACACTAGCACCTTTTTCAAGGATTTCTTTAAAGCCTTTTTCAATATTAAATATTCCTTCGACATCTTTTTGATTTTCTAAAGCCGCGTTGACAGCATCCATGTAGCAAAAAATTCGAACCTCATGACCTTTGTCTAAGGCTTTACTTGCTAATTTACACACAGTTTCAGCAGATTCTGCTTGGTATGGTCCATTGAAAAAAAGGATTCCAAGGCGAGCCATATTTATCTCATCATCTCCTAAAATTAATCTTCTTTTCGCATAAATAGAAGATATGCTGCAATCCAACATCCAATCATTATGCATAAGCCAGCTAGGATACTATGTAATGAAAGTTGAGGGACTCCACCTAAAATATTAGTTATATTACAACCCATTGCAGTTATAGCTCCAAATCCCATCAAAATACCGCCTAGAAACTGTTTTAGCAAAGTAGCACCATCTTTAGGAATCCTTAATTTAAATTCTCCTGCCATATAAGCACTGAGAAAAGAACCAAGGATAATACCAAAAATTATGAAGCCTGGCCAAAGAATTGATGCAGCAGGATTCTCATATGAAATAAACCATTGATTAATCTGTCTCCAGCCTCCTGTAATTCCAACTACACCATTACTCGCTATATATCCCGCAGTTAAAATTAGTCCAATGAGAATTCCAGTCGTCCACCATGGATAAGCTTTTTTGAATGTTGCTTCTTTAAAATTTTCAAATTTTATCAATGGTTCGTTTGCTTCTCTTCTCTTCTTAAGTGCTGGTAGTGTCCAAAAAATTAACATTAAGACAATCCCTATTAATCCTACTACTAGCATCAAGACTGGAGTTAAAGTTTCATCAAACTCTCCAAAAAGAGTAAGGGCTGCTTCTCCAGCTGATTGACCAAAATCTTGTAAGTAAGTTTTTGCTCCACTTAAAATGCCCCAACTTGTAATTACTGCACCAAATGTTAACCCAATGGCTGCAACAAATGATCCTATCATACCTTCTCCTACTCTGTATGTAGTTCCACTAGCACATCCTGCTGCTAATACCATCCCAATTCCAAAAACTAAACCACCAACAATTGCGGCTGCTGGTTTAAAAATTCTCGGATTTAGATCTATTACTCCAGCAAAGGCAAATATAGCAAAACCAACCATTAAAACTACCAGAGAGACTGCTACAGCTTTTGCTAGTTTATATTCTTTCAACAGAATAATATCTCTAAATGCGGAATTCATACAAAATCTTCCACGTTGCAGTATAAAACCAAAAATGGCTCCAATTATGAGCCCCGCTATTAAGGTATACCAAAAATCCATTTTATTTTCACCTTATTTTACTTGGATGAGAATCTTCCAAGAAGAATCTCCGGTTTTATCTACAGATAGCACTTCATGCCCCATTGATTTCATTGTTTCAGGAATTCTTTCGGCTGAAAGAGGATAATCGACTATAATCTCTAGAACTTCTCCTGATTTCATTTTTTTTATTTTTCTTTTACTTTTTACATCTGGATATGGACAGACATCGCCCGTGCAATCCAATGTATCTGTAATATCTACCATATTTATCCAACTTTTTTTTTTATATTATTTTTTTGAATAATCATTCATTAGTAGATTTTGAATGATAATTCTAATTAGGTTATAAAATATTTAAAATTATTGAATTTAATACTTCTACTCTGATATATATAATCTTAAATTAGAAGTAAATTCTTTGAAAAAAACTAACAAAATTAGATGATATTTTTATCAAAAATCGACAAAAAATTATTGTTAAATTAATAAAATTCATTATCAATTTTGCATTAAAAAAACGATTTAAATCAAACAATTAAATATTTTGAATATTTATTCATAAACTTGAATTTAAATAATTGTATCTATTTGCAACCTTAATCAGAAGTTTTTAATAAGGTTATGAATAAATTAACTCAACTAATTATTTTTATTACTAATTAGCTATTTTAAAATCAAAAAAAAAACAACAAAAGTGAAAATAAAATGACTGTAAATGCTGCTAAAATTAAAAGAGGTGATCTCTATACCAGTTAAAGTCGCATTCTGGCAGAATAGCGATTGTTGGGGCTGTCACCAGAGCTTAGTTGACTTACATTTAGCTCTTCTACAAGTTTTGCCAGCCTTAGAGATTGTCTATTGGCCAGCAGTAGTTGATTTTAAGTATGATTCTTTGAAAGCTAGAGAAGACGGTGAAATTGTTGTCGGTTTTATAGAAGGGAGTCTTCGAACTAAACAGGATGTTGAAGGTACAAAATTAATGCGTCAAAAATGTGCTATTATTGTAGCTTTTGGCAGTTGTTCATGTTATGGAAACGTACATGGATTAGCTAACCAATGGGACATACAAGAGTGCATTGACAGAAAATTCTCACAAGTAGAGAGCATTGCAGATGGAAGTGGTGGAGAACCGAAGGAACATGTTCCTGGTTTTGAATCCAAGATTGTGCCTGTGGATAGAATAGTCAAAGTAGATGCATATCTTTCTGGTTGTCCTCCAAGATCCGAACAAATATTCAGCGTTATTGGATTTTTACTTGGTCAAAAGCCATTCCCTATGAATGATTTAGCATTTTGTAATGATTGTGCGTTAAATCATTCTGGATGTCTATTAGATGAAGGTAAATTATGTTTCGGACCTGTTACAAGTATAGGATGTTCACTAAAATGCCCAAATAACGGGGCTCCCTGTTTAGGATGTATGGGACCGGCTAAGACGGTAGCTGTTAGAGCTGAAAAATTAAACAATATGACAAAAGATCTTGGATCTATAAGTTCGGGAGATAAAAAGAGCATTTTTGAATTCTTAGCCTTGTTTTTAAACGTTCCATTAATGGCCGGTTTTGATCTTTCTGGTGATATTTTAAAACAAGTAAAGAAACGTGGTACTCCAGAAACTCCCTTAGCAAATCTTCCCCCAACAACAGAAGAAATTGCTTCAAATTTAATGAGTTTTCTGAGAGATAACCCAGATTTCCATGAAATATCGAATGTCTGTGATACATGTCCAAGAATCATTGGTAGTAAATCCACAATGACAAGAGTTAAACGAGATTATGAAGGGTTACCTAATATGGAAGATTGTTTGCTTGAACAAGGTTATATCTGTATGGGACCTGTAACTAAAGCTGGCTGTGGTGCTTTATGCATTAAGGTAAATGCCCCATGTACGGGTTGTTATGGCCAAACTAAATGGGGTGTCAATCAAGCAGAGAGGTTTGCTGAAACAGTATTAAAGGGATTTAACATAAGTTTATCTAAAGAGGAACTACTTTCCCAAGTTAAAGATCCTATTGGTACTTTTGAGAAATTTACATTAGCATCAAGAAAAGGAGGCATGTAAAAAATGGTAAAAGAAATAGAAGTAGAACCTATTACCCGATTAGAGGGTCACGGTGGGATGAGGCTAGTTCTTGGAGATGATGGCACAGTAAAGGATGTTCAATTTAATATCCAATCAACAAGATTTTTTGAAAAATTTGTTGAGGGGCGTTATTGCGAACATATACCTCGAATATCACCAAGAATCTGTGGTATTTGTCCAATTCCTCATCACCTTACACCTACCAAAGCAGTAGAAGATGCTTGGGGTATTCAGATTCCTACACCAGCATTTAAGTTGCGACAATTATTAATCAATGCGAAACAATATTCATCACATTTAATTCATTTCTATGCTCTTGCAGCTCCGGATTTCTTATTAGGACCTTTCGCAGATCCAGCTTTAAGAAATGTAGTTCATGTAATAAACAAAATGCCTGACGTTGGAGCCATGGCATTAAAGATGATGGATTTCGGTCAAAAATTATGTGCTGCAGTAGGAGGCAAAGCCATCCATCCAATAGCTGCAATAGTTGGAGGGATGAAGAAGCCTTTAGATGAAGATGTGCGGGATAAATTCTTAAAAGTAATTGATGAACAAATAGAATTTACAAAGAAAACGGTTGATATTGCTTTAAAGGTGGTAGAAGATTATTGGGACGTTGTAGCTAATGTCGGTGTTGTACCTACTTATTATGTAGGGTTAACAAAAAATGGTGTTCATGATATTTATGATGGTGATATCCGAATTGTATCTCCAACAGGAGAGAAATTTGACTATAAACCTCAAAATTATTTAGAAGCGCTTGGAGAACATATCCCAGAACACTCTTATGCAACTCATATGTACTATAAACCAGTAGGATACCCTGAGGGTATTTATCGAGCAAATACATTAGCAATGATTAATTGTGCTGATAAAATGGCAACACCTTTGGCTGATGAAGCATTAAAGGCAATGAGAGAAAAAGTTGGTACAAATGTAATTCATCATACATTTGCATATCATTGGGCAAGAATAATTGAAACAGTTGAAGCAATTGAGATGATTGCTACATTATTAAAAGATCCTGATATTGTGAATCCTGATTGTAAAACACTCGATGTCGAACCAAGAGAAGGAAGTGGTGTTGGAGTTACAGAAGCTCCACGAGGACTTCTTCTATATAACATATGGTCCGATGCTGAAGGCATTTGTAAGAAGTGTAATCTTTTAGTTGCTACAAATCATAATATCGCAGGAATCGAAAAATCTTTAATGCATGTAGCGAAGCAAGTATTTGAAGATAAAGCATTGGAGGGATTGAAATTACCAGATCCATGGATTAAATAGACTAATTCAAAATTAATATAGAGCGTGAATAAAAAAATGAGTGATATACCAGAGGGAGTAGTAAATCTCTTGGAAATGATAGTTCGCTGTTATGATTGTTGACTATCATGTGCTGCTCACATCACAGTAGTTGATGAGAGTGGTAAAGAAATTTACTCTCGTGAGCTGAATGTTGGTTTAGGATGAAATATCCAATAAAAATAATAGATTGGATATGACTGCCCTTGCATGGGTTAAAACCAACAAAAAATAAGTAAAAATGAAATAAAAATAACTCAAAAAAAAAAACGTGAAAAAAATGACATTACCAGTAGGTATAGATTTTGAATTTAGGAAACAAATAATGGACGTTCATATTGGATCTGATAAAATCAAATACTGTTATCAATGCAATAGATGTACAGATAATTGTCCTGTTGCTAAGGTAGCAAACCCTTTTTATGAAAATATCTTTGATCCTAGATTAATAGTTTTAGGTACACTTTTAGGATATAAAGACGTCGTAATGATGTTAGCAGGCACAAAATCAGCAATCATACCATGGGGTTGTACTGCATGTGATACATGTGATACAGTTTGTCCTCAAGCAATTGAAGTTACTGAAATAATAACATTAGCAAAGAACGTTACAACAGGAGCAGGATTGGCACCAGATAATGTTGTTGCTCAAGCAAAAACAGTATTTGAAAGTGGGAAAGCAATTCCATCTCAACCAGCCATCGAGAGAAGACGTGAGCAATTAAATTTACCAAGCGTTGTTGCACCAGATATAAATGAAGTTCAAGCTTTATTAAAAGCAGTAGGTGCTGATAAAAAATTATAATGGAGGACTATAAAATGACAGAATATAAAATGTTTGAAGGTTGTACTATTGGAAACAGAATTCCATTTATTGAGGCAGCTTCTAGAAAAGTATTTGATAAAATAGGAGTGCAAACTTCACAAGCTCCTTTTGCTTGTTGTCCAGATCCTACTGGAGTTAAAAGTTTTGATAATACCACTTGGTTAGCTTTAGGCGCTCGAAATTTATGTTTAGCTGAAGCTGAAGGTAAAGATATAATTTCGCTTTGTAATGGTTGTGCTAATACACTTCGCGGAGTACAGCATCAATTAAAGCATGATTCCAATAAAAAAGAAGCTATTAACAAAGAATTGGCTAAGATTGGAAAGGAATATAAGGGTTCCATTGATGTTAAACATTTTGTTGATGTTTTACTATCAAAATTAGATACAATAAAAGGAGGAATTACAAAGCAGATGAGTGATCTAAAGGTTGCTTGCCACCCAGGTTGTCATTATATGAGACCTGTTGAATGGATGGATTCTGATGATCCTCTACGTCCAAAAAATTTGAAAGAAATTGTTGCTGCTTCGGGAGCTAATGTAGTTGATTATGAAGAATTAGGACTTTGTTGTGGAAATGCTGTTGCTGGACCTTTTCCAGAACATGGAGATGCAATATTAAAGAAAAAACTTGATTCAATTAAAAAAGCTGGCGCTAATTGTATTGTTGTGAATTGTCCAGCATGTTTTCAACGATTAGATGGTGAACAGCGAAATCTTTCAAAAAAATTCGAATCTGAATATAATATTCCAATATTATACGTAACAGAATTGTTAGCTTTAGCAATGGGTGTAAGATCTGATGAGATTGGTTTAAAAAACCATCGGACTAGACGAAATACAGCTATTGAAAATCTCTAAGCTAATTATCCATAAATTTTTTTATTTTTTTTAACATTCTAATTATGATTGTAAGATTTAAATAAGAGTAATATATTTTATAAATTGGAATTTTATTATTATGTAAAAATCATTCATTCATTTGTATTTATCTAAGAGTATATCAAATAAAAGCTAATAAAAGGAATAGAGAGATAATATAATAATGTTTAATTTAAAACGTGATACTCCATGGTTTTTTCAGCATCTTGAAAATTATTATCATCTATTTCTTAATGCAAGATTTAATAATGGGTCGAAAAATGAAAAGGTCATCAATTTTTCAGTAGAATTTAGTCTTCAAGGATTTGAAGGATTATTATTCTACATGTACAAACCAGATATTAAAAAAGTAA
>JBHLQA010000037.1:0-14241 GCA_048885285.1 Candidatus Odinarchaeota archaeon | reverse complement strand
GTGCAAAATTCAGTGATGGTGAATCAATCTGATCATAATTTACGCCCAAACCATTAATTACATAATTTTGCAATGGAAGTTTTATTAACCCACCTTTTTTTCCATCAATAGAGGTTTTAATATAAAGGTGAAGTTAAAAAAGAATGATTTCTTCAAGTTAATTAACGACAATCAACTATAATGAAGAAATATGGCTCCCATTAAATTAGAACAAACCACTCTTGTTAAATATTTACCCGGAATAAAAATTAATCCATTAACAATCGACGAAAACCACTCTGATTTAGATTCTAGTGATAGTTCTTACACTCTCAGAATGGCTCCTGATCGTACCATTTATATTAAAGAAACACAAATTCTTCCAAAAAATGGATATTGAGGGTATTAATAGGAATCCTAAAAATGAAATTAACATTACATTAGCAGATATGAAAGAAGGGTTAACTTTTTATATTGTTCCCTTTGGAAGATTTATAGATACTCGCGTAGGAAGTATGTTGTTGGCATGAAAAACATGATCCTTCGGTAAATGCAACATCATACCCGCTGTGCTGAAGTATCCTAATCAGATGTGTTGGGTAAAAATACAGTAAGGCCCGAAATAATTACCATCTCAACATCATCAATATTAGATGTCCGGTTTTCTAAAAGCTCAACCATCTGCTCCCATGTAAATGTTCTTGATATTAAAATATTCTGCACTTAAAAGACTGGAAGAAAAATAAATATTATAGAAAAGATATCAAATCATTGGCTTCAATACCAATTCAAAATATCGTCATTGATCCTTTTCTATAAAAATAAAAAAAAGTTTGAATAGAATTTGACTAATGTTCTGTGAGTGTTTTAATATGATCTCCTTAAAATCCATCACTCCAAATTGGATAATTATCTTGATTTACAAGGGAGTCACCCATAGTATAAGGAATATCACCAATTCCATCTCCATTTTCATCAGATCCAGTATAATCATCCCAATAATTTCCAATCGAACCGTCATCCCATATTTGAGGTTGAGCACCCGCTGCTACATTAGCATTTATTGCATTGTTGATGAAATAATTTTTATAGATTTGATTATTGGCTCCTGAATTGTTATAAATAAGATTTATCCCTTGACCACATCCAATTATTGTATTATTAGAAATTACATTGTAAATTGAATTATATATTATCTCAATCGCAAATTTATTGATATATTTAAAGACAGAATTCTTTAAATATCCATGACTAGCTCCATTAAAGGTTATTCCTTGACTATTATTAAGAATCGTAATATTTTCCATATAGTATTTGGCAAACCCAGCATATATTCCTCCACTATTATTGAATAGGAAGACATTTTTAATGACCGTATTGTCAGAATGATAGGGAATAAACACTCGGCATTTATTTCTATTGTACTTCATTGTAATATTTTCTACTCTTGAATAAGGACAATTAAAGAATTGGATTGCGATCCCTTTTTCTATACCATAATCTCCTGCCCCCCATGTATTAGATATATTACACCTCCAAATATTAATGTTAGGAGACTCTCTAAAGTGAATACCATAGTTTTCGTTAAATATTACCTCACAATCTGTTATATAATGATTACCTATATTTTCTCCATGAACTCCTTGAGTACCATTTCTAATGGTAAAATGAGATATATTTACATTACTTGCTGTAATTGAAACTATATCACCACTCCCTCCACCATCAATAATTGTAGAATATCGATCTTCTCCAATTAAAGATAAGGATTTTCCAACAACAAGATTTTCCGAATAAGTTCCAGAAAGCACATAGACAACATCTCCTACACCAGCCGCATTTATTCCCTCTTGAATGGTATTATAAGGATTATTATAGGAGCCATCTTCCATTCCAGTATTATCATCATCTACATAAACATATCTATATGTTCGATATAAATTATTAACGTCATATCTGAAAATCACATCCTCAGAAAGTTCTGAACTATCAAGTACATCTCCTGGACTCCAGTTATCTACACTTTTACAAATTACAGTACAAGTATACGTGTCTCCTAGCCCTATTGTCTCACAGCCAAAAAAAACATAATTGAACCACTCGTCAAAATCACCGTCTCCGTCTGGATCAACAAAAGTAGGTAGATTCTGTACGTAATATAAACTTAGAGTTGAAAGGGGGTGGATCAAAATATAAATATAACAATTTGACTCAAGTGAACAGTATCCTGTAATTTTCGTTCCTTGACTGGACCATGTGACATTTGTATTAGGTTTTGGATCTTGAATTATCGCATAATTACCATCAGGTCGATAAAGATCGATGACCTCATCCTTAGCTATATAAGGAGGTATCTCTGTAATTATATCTCCAGGATTATATTCTATTTCTGGTTCTGAGATCCAGAAAATGGCATCATAGAAGTCATTCTTTCCCAAATTTTGAGTTCCCGCATAAATTGTTAAATTCATTAACCATTTGGATTGTTCAAAATCATACCAAATATTTGGGACATCTTGTATCCATCCCATCGTTCCACAGCTCTCTGGAAATATTGCAGCATAGATATTATACTCACATTCAGAATACCATCCCTGAATCTCACCTTCAATTGGAACTTTATAATGAACTATTGAATTGTTAACAAGGTTAGTAATTTTAATTGAAATATCTTCATCATTAGAATAAGAAACACACTTTGTCCTATGAAATAGGTTATCCCCTGATAACCCTTGCCAATAGATATTACTTCCTGATGAGGTGGGTTTTAAAGCATAGATTTTCTTATCATAGCTACCAATTACTAGTTCCAATTCACCATCATTGTTAAGATCTCCAATTGCTGGGGATGATTTAATGATATCATTTGTAGAAAATGTCCATAATGGAGTTCCGTCTTCAGCATTTAAACAAAAAACCAAACCTTCATAATTCCATGTTCCAAAAACCAATTCAGCATTATTATCTCCATCTAAATCGCCTAAAGCAGCTGATGATATTATCTCATTATTAGTATTATAGATCCATAAAGGAGTTCCATCTTCTTTAAGCGCATACATATTATTATCTTCACTGCCAATAAACACTTCAAGTATATTATCACCATCTACATCATAAATAGCTGGAGATGATAAGACCCTACCATTGGTTTGATACTGCCATTGAAGAGTACCGTCTTCACCATTAATACAATATACATTACCATCATAACACCCAATCACTACTTCCTGCTTATCATCTCGGTCTAAATCACCAATGCCAGCAGATGACCACCATACCCAATCATTTGTTTGAAATTGCCATAAATCCGATCCATCTTCTGCATTTAAAGCAAAAATATATTCATCAGTGCATCCTACTATTATTTCCAACTTATCATCATCATCAATATCAGCTACTGATGGACTACCTGTTGCTCCATGAATATCTCTCCACCAGATTACTGAACCATTCCCATCTAATGCTATTACACTTCCACCACCTGCTCCTATAACGATCTCTAAATCATTATCATTATTGATATCACATAAAACAGGTGATCCTTGTACCATCTCGTTATTAACATAAAATTTCCATTGAAGAGAACCATTCTCAGCATTCAAGGTGAATAGATAGGCGCCATTGTTTCCTATTATAATTTCTAAGTTATTGTCATTATCAATGTCTCCAATCACAGGAGATGATTGTACAGCAAAACCAGTATTATATACCCATTTAACATTACCTAAATTGTCAAAAACATAGACATTTCCATCACTACTTCCACACACTACATCTAAAAGTCCATCATTATCAATATCTCTAATTGCAGGTGAAGACTGTATGCTCCCTTCTGTTTCATATTCCCAAAAATTGGAAACAGCGAGAGAAAGGTCTGATTCGATATCCTCATTAATTTCTTTAATAGATGTATTCAAATTGTTGAAAAAAAATAAAGGAACTAAAAGAAAAAGTAATATCATTATACAATTTCTTAAGGTGTATTGTTTTTTCATAAAATTTCACTAAAATTTTGTTGCTGCATTATTCTAGCTTAACCTCGCGTCGTGCGAGTGGAGAACAAACACTTTAAAAAGAATAGTTATTATTCTTTTCTTTATGATTTTTGATTCTCCGGATTTCGATTTTTAAATTATTTATTAATTTATTATAAATTTTAAAGCTAAAAAATCATATAACAAGTTATTATTTAAGGATTTCGATTTTTAGATTAATGAAATCTTCCTCTAATTAATTTTCGTTGAATTATCTTTACTGAAACAACTTCAATGAAAATAAAGATCCTTTGAGGTTTTTATATAATTGGTTAATTAGCGCGCAGATACTGCTATTCTTTCAATTTCATCTTTGCGTTTTACTGCTCTCGATTCTTGACTATTATTTGCTGCTAAGATTAATTCTTGAGCTAAATTTTCTTCAAATTGTCTCTCATTTGAATGAGATCTAGCGCTTATTGCTTGAGATAGATATTTGATAGCAAGGTCAATTAAAAAAAAGATAACTAAAGCTAGTTAAATCCCAAACTCATTTTTTACCCATTCACGCCATACAGGGTCATCAAAATCTTCATGAGTCATCTCACCCTGACGAAAGGTCTCAAAGCATTCTACACATGACCATCTTTCCAACCAAGGAACCCAAACAAGATCAAGATCAGTAGGACGATCTTTGGGATCAAATCCTTTCTCTATTGCTTTATCTAAAGAGATACAAGCTGCTCCCGAACTGCATTGTAAAGTTGATCTATGATAGCTGATATCAAGAGCTTTCCATTTTTCGGCTAAATAGGATTTTCTTTTTTGTTGTGATGGTGTTAAATATCTTTTGTTGCTATATAGTTCTTCCCTTTCATATAATTTATCAAGTTCTTCTTTTACTGCCAATTTTAATATTATTCTAAGATTATTCCGAATTTTTCTAAGATTTGGTGTTTTCAGAACAACCTTACGAATTTTTTTTGATTTCATTATTATTAAAAAATTTCTTTTAATTTTTATTTGTTTGGACACTTCTAATTTTATAATTAATAAATTAAATTATTGGATATTTATTATTACGCAAATAATCACTTAAGAACCAACTCCAAAATTTATTTCGCATTCTTTCATTAAAGAAGAGCTTATTATTCATCGGTTTTTTACCATTCAAAAACAATCGGAAATCATTTTCAATTGGCAAATATCTAAACTTGTAGAAATTAGGATATCCTTTTTTAGTATCTAAAAGAAATGCTTCATAACCTTTGGTTTTTACGAAAATCCAACGATCAATCCATTGTGAAATTAATTTTGCATCAAATTTATCCCAAATTTTTACTTCTTTTCCTTCTATTCTTACTTCTCTGCTCTGAAATTCTTTTAAAAAGGCAGATTGGTAATCGAAGTCTTTAACAAATGGAATTTGGATTAATTCATATAAGTGCATTAGACGATGCATTGCCAATTGGGTATTATACCCAAAATCTTTAAGTGTGTCAAGCTGATTATGATATTTTTGCATCAATGGTGCTAATGCTATAACAAAATCTTTAAAAGGTATTAATTTCTTGGAATAATCGACATCTTTCGAAAATTTAAACATTGTATATAGTGCCTTGATTTTCTCTAAGTGATGTCTTGCAATGTCAGCAGTATATGTCTCTCCTTTTAATTCGGCATCTTTAATGAATTCTAAACCCCAAATATCAAGCCCTAAAGTAATTTTTAACATTTCTACTACTTGGATCTCATACAAGAAATCCCAATAATATTTTATATAATCATCTTTAACAAACTCTCCATTTCTTTCAACTACTTTATCAAGATTATTAAGTGCAAGTTGATGAAATTCCTGAGCTAAAGTGTCTGCTGATGCTTCGATCATTAATTCTTTCATCTCATCTACTTGAGTATTTGTAATTTCCCTTCCTTCAAGCATTTTCTTCCTCAACTAACTTTGTAGTACGCTATTGGAACACTTTTAGAAAGATCGACCTCATCTATAGTACATTCAGAAGTTTTTCCTGAAGAACAAAAAGAGCCACTCTGTACACTAACCCTAGTTTCGTCAAATTCAATGATAAATATACTAAGAGATATACTCTTTGAACATCCTGCTCGTTATTCTAAAAAATTTGGGGAAGATAATTGGGAATATTATGGAATTTATATCGATAACAAAGATGTTATTAAAGGAACTGAATAATCTTAAACAAGATTAAATGGTTTTGAGATAACTATATAATAGGTTAATTAACGCGCAGAAACAGCTATTCTCTCTATCTCATCTTTGCGTTTCACTGCTCTCGATTCTTGACTATTACTTGCGGCTAAGATTAATTCTTGTGCTAGATTTTCTTCAAACTGTCTTTCATTTGAATGAGATCTAGCGCTTATAGCTTGAGAGAGATATTTGATAGCAAGATCAACTCTGCGCTGTGGCGCGATATCTACAGCTGACGCATAGGAAATTCCTCCCATTGCGATTTTAGTTGTCTCTTCTCGAGGTGCGGTTGTAACAATAGCATCGATTAAGATTTGAATAGGATTTTCACCAGTCAATAATTCAATTAACGTAAAGGCATTTTTAATACTTTTAATAAGTTTACTTTTTTTACCTGAATTATAAGAACTCTTATGGCCTTTAATTTTGCTGCCTATATATCCTGGAGATAATAATCTATTTACGAATCTCTCAATAATTGAGACTTTGGATGATTTCCAAAATCTTCTATGCTCGTGTCTGCCTGCAGAATGAGGAATAATGATGGGTTTTAAATTAATATAGTGTTCAAGAGTTCTATCCTTAACTTTAATGTCTGAAAAAGACCATTTATTGAAAAGGTTTATTTCTTTCTTTGCTTTACTCATAGATAATGACCTCTTTACCTTAAAGGTTTCTCTTTCTTTCCCGCTAGGAGTGCTTCAAGACTTACACCATTTACTTTCACTACTTTATAACGAACTCCTGGGAGGTCTCCAACTGATCTTCCTTTTGCTCCTCCAATTCCTTCAACAATTACTCGATCATGCTCTTCTATGAAGTTAAGCGCCCCATCTCCAGGTAAGAAGGCAGTAACTCCTTTTCCATTTTTTTTTAATTGAACACGTACACATTTCCGAATTGCTGAATTTGGTTGCTTACTTTCTCTACCAACCTTTTGTAATACGATTCCAAGAGCTTGACAAGCTCCCTCGAGTGGGTCAACTTTTTTCTTTAGTTGGAGTTTTCTTCTTTTGTATTTTGTTTTAGACCATTTAAACTTTTTTCGATTTGCTTTGAGTTTTCTAGCAGAGTATAGGCCTTTTGGCACTTCTTTTATCACCAAAATAATTTTTAATATAATGTGTAAAAATATCTCATAGAACTTAAAATTTATGTATATGATTTGAAATTACTATACAATATTTTTTCCAGATTCCAAACTAGCTATTCTACTCTCGAATCGAGGCTTCTTATAGCATTATAACAAACATCTATACATCCATTTAGATTTTCAGCGGAGGATAATTCAAGAATATCCTTCTTAGAATGTATAAATTTTAAATCTTTTTCTGATGAAAAACAAGCTACTTGGAACCCTCTCTTATCGAATTTTTTTGTAAATGCCTGAAAAACTGAATGATCACTTCCAGAACCAAAAGACATGTTTGTTTTTTCAGAGGGGATTTTATGTTGTGCATCAGATAATTTTAAAACATCATTTAGATTCTTATTTAATTTTTTCTTTTTAATTAATCCAGTTTCATCAATTAATCCTACGTAAGTCCCTACCATATCTATATTAATGTTGTATGATTTATTCAAGTTATAAATATAATCTAATTCTTCAAAATGTTTAGAACAGTAGTTTTTCGAACCACACAGTCCCACTTTTCCTGCTCCACACCATAAAAAAATTACATCGATTTTCTCGAGAGGATATTTTTTGATTAGTTTCGCTAACTCTATTAGAATTGCTACACCAGAGGCGTTATCTATTGCTCCTAGAGATATACTGACAACTTTCATAAAAAATAATGTAACAATTTCTATAAGCAATATGATCCCTATAATTAAGGAGATTAGTTTCATCCAGAAATAAAAAATTTCAATTTGAATTATACTTAATAAAATAATAATAGACCAAATTGAGAGTACTAAGTTAATTATTATATGAGAAAATAATAAGAATAGTCCAGAAAGAAGTAATCTTTTTAACATCTTATATGGAACATTATTAGAAACTGAATCATAATGAGCTGAAAAAATAATAACAGGTCTTTTCGGATACAAATTTTTAGCCTGAATGGTAGTTATAATATTTTTAGATTCTCTTTTCTTTCCAAAAAATATACTTCCTGAGTAATCAAAAAAATATTTGCTCACTAAAATTAAGACCAGAAAAAATAGACAATCAAGAGGAATGATTAACCATGTAAAATCAAGAAATAACAACAAGATCTCACTGCCCAAGATAAATATAAATATCCATAAAAAAATCAATTTTCTTAAATTGCTAAATGATTTTGACCATTCAAAAGATTCTACTTTAACTTCAATATTATCTTTATCTAGTTGCTTTCGGATGTAATTAATAGCTTTAGATTCTCCTTCAGTTGCTGCGTAACGTGTAAAGTTTAATGATTTTATATGATTTATAGCAGCACTTTCCTCATATAGATTCAATTGTGAAATAATAATATCCTCAAAGGAGTAATTTATTTTTTTAAATTAGTATTAAAATGTAAATATAACTTTATAAGAGGTAATCAGACATTCTTAGTGTTTATTATTACATTATCGACTTCAAAATATCTTAAAACTAATTCTTTAATTTTCCTTATCATAGAACCATCTTTTCCAATAGCTTTTCCTCTATCTTGAGGACGCACTGTAATAATTACCGTTTTCTTTTGCGTTCTATTTTCTTTTATTTCAATATTTTGGACTAGAATTGAATTCTTTGTAGTTTGCAAAATATTTTGAATGAATTTATTGAGATCCTCAGAGAAAGCAATAACATCAATCTTTTTATTGAGTTTTGATTTTAAATCTTTAACATGTTCACCTGCTTTTCCTATTGCTTTTCCTACATCCTCTTCTTTAACTAAAAAAATAATAACTTCAGATCCATTCTCGTTTGATTTAAAAATCAAACAATCTTTGATTATTGCTCCTGAAATATTATTAAATAAGGAAATAAGCTCCATTGCTTCCCTATCAATCTTAATATTCTTCTTTAACATATAAGTATCAGGTTAAGTATAGTCACTTTATTTTATTTTTAAGGTTAATAAGTCGGAATCTCCAAAATCGATTACTCCAATGAGGGAAATCATATAAGGTTTAGCACATGCTAATCCTAAATCCCAACTTGAACCATTATATTTATAGACAAATAGTTTATCTTTTAAAAGAGAATTAAAATGGTTTATTCGATCAAATAATTCTACTGGACAATTATTACTCACAATTAGCATCTTAAAAGGATTATCTCTAAATAAATTCTTTAAAACTTGGTTCTTTCCATATAAGATTTTACCAGTCTTGTAAGCAACTTTGATATTAGTATCAATATCAAATTCTTTAGTTTTTTTCCTACTTAGATCAAGTTTTGGTGCATCCGTTTTGTTCTTTCTCTTTGCCATGGTAATTTCAATCAGTATCTATATAATATGTAATAAGTATAATACTTTTTTAACTTTTATTTAAAGCTTTTTAATGCTATATATTCTTTATTAAAAGTTTTTGATTAACTATGTCTTTTTTTTCTTCTTTTTTAATAAATCTAAGTTAGCATCCAGATCAAACATTATATTTACACGTCCCGAACCAATTGGTGAGATCTGTCCTACTATAACATTTTCTGGAATTCCAAGTAATCGTTCTTCCTCACCGTATAATCCAGCATCAAGTAATTGATTTACTGTCACTTCAAAAGCAGCTCTAGCGAATACACTTGATTTTGAGCCAGATATTCCATGCCTACCAATAGATTGTATAGAGCCAGAATAGCACATTAAATCCGCTAAAATTAAAAGATGTCTTAAATCTACATCTAAACCTTGTTGTTCAAGTACTTTTTGAGATTCTAGAATTATCATTTGTCGTGCTGCCTCAACACCGTATAATTTTTCAATTTCGTGAATATGATTTGAAACCGTTCTTGTAACATCTACACCTTCAATTTGTATTACACCCTGCATGTTAGTACCTTCTGTTTTAATTATCCATTCTTTTACGTCATCAGAAGGCGTTAATAATCCTCTTTTTACCCCTCTAATTCCTTTAACAACTTTTTTAAGTATTTTTTCTCTTAGTTTTTGTAAACTTTGTAGATCTTCTATTCCTGGATCAATAATTATAGAGTTTCCTTCACGTTTAATAGTTCCCTTCTTTTTATAGCGCTTTAAAATCTCTGGAATTTCGTTAATTTCAATTCCTTTTTTCTCACAAATTTCTGGGATTAAATTAATTACAATATTCCAATTTACAAAATCAAGATCAACATCATGGGTTATTTGTTCTATACGTATTTGTTCAATTCGATTATGAACCTCAATTGCTTTTTCTTCACTTTCGTTATATGGTTTTTCTAAAAAAATAGTCATTTGAGGAGTACTGGGAAAACGACGCGCATCTACAATTTCAATGAGACGTGGTAAACCTTGAGTTACAGAGAATTCTTCTACTCCAGCGTAATGAAACGTTCTCAGTGTCATTTGAGTTCCAGGTTCCCCTATAGATTGGGCTGCAACTGTTCCAACTGGTTCCGAAGTTTCTACAAGAGCATTACTAAAATTAATATATATTTTATTTAAAAGATATTCAAGTTGTTCTTCCTCTAATTCCTCATTAATAACTTTTTCTCTAATTCTATTGATTAAATCTTCAGGAATTCCGTCATCTTTTAAAATAGTTAATTCATCATCCAATATTTTCTCAGTTACTTTTGTCATTATTAAATTCCCTTCTCTTTAATATATTATTTTTATCTTTTTTTATCCTTTTTCCATTCTGAATAGGCCTTTGTCTCTTTCCCTCGCCAAATAGCGTTTTTACCAGTTTCTTCATTAAATTGTTTTATTAAACTTTCTTCATCTAATTCTTCTTTCTCTAATTCAGTTTTGGTTGTTTTTGCAGGCTTTTCTTCAGTAATTTTTTCCTTTTTTGATATTGGTTTTATAGATTCGGAGATTTTTTTAATTTCTTGCCGAATAGCCTTTACATCAAGTGCTTTAGCTTTCAGTAATAATACATCTAGATTTACTGCTTTCCCATGATCTGTATGAGTAGGTTCCACTCCATCATCTCCAAATGTAAATTGTATCACATTTTTATCAGAATTTCTGACAGTACCATCATTCTCTATTACCATATCTTGTAATGCATTTACCAGTCTTCGTTGCATATAACCAGACGTAGAAGTTCTTACAGCAGTATCAACTAGTCCTTCTCTTCCTCCCATTGCATGAAAAAAGAATTCTACTGGTTTTAATCCATTTCTATACGATGAGGAAACAAATCCTCTTGATTTGGGAGTAAGATCATTGATTTTAAAATGAGGTAAAGTTCTCATACTATATCCTCGATTAATTCTTTCACCTCTAATTGCTTGTTGTCCAACAACTGCAGACATTTGCCCTAAATTTAAGATATTACCTCGCGCACCAGATTTAGTCATGATAACTGAATGAGCCTCATCACCAATGAATTCGGCTGCTGTTTCTTCTGCTTCTTTCCTAGCTTCTGCTAATACTTGCCTGATTCTTAATTCTAATGTTTCTCTCATCGAACGTCCAGGAGCCCTTCTTAAAATTGATGTATCATTATTGTAAAATGCATCAATCAGTTTCTCAGATTCAGCAGTTGCATCTTTCAAAATTCTTTGAATTTCTTCATATGCATGACCATGAACATATACCTCATCTAACCCCATTGTCATTCCATTTTGCCTAATAACATACAAGAGCATCTTAGTTGCACTATCTAAAAATTGTCTACCTAACGCGTTTCCATGATCTTTAATGATACGTTGTAAAATACTATTTGATTGCATCGCACCAAAGGAGTTTTCATCAATGGTGCCAGTTATCAATTGACCATTTCTTATAACAACGTATGCATCATAAGGACAATCTTCTTCCTCACATACTTCACATTTCTTACAAAATTTTGATTTTACTTTAATATTAAGATCATCCGGAAATAATGTACTGAAAATTTGTTTTCCGGAATATCTAGGTTCAGGGTCGGTTGTTACTGGAACAAGATGATTTAAGTTAAAATTTGGATTATTTTTATATACATCACCTATATATAGCAGTTTTAAGGCATCCTTTTTAGTATATAACGAATCCTTACTAGTAAATTGAAACACACTTGAAATAAAGTCTTGGATACCTCCAAGAATTGGACCCCCAAATCGCGGAGATAAGATATGTTCTTGAACTTTAAGAAGTAACTCTGCTTCTGTACGAGCTTCTTCACTTTGAGGTACATGCAAATTCATTTCATCTCCATCAAAATCTGCGTTATATGGTGGACATACAGTTAAATTTAATCGAAAGGTTCTTCCTTTCATAATTCTAACTTCATGAGCCATTATCGACATTCTATGAAGCGAAGGTTGACGATTGAATAGCACTAAATCTCCATCACTTAAATGACGTTCAATTGTAAATCCTGGTGCTAGCATATCCGCTATAATTTTTCTGTTTTTCACATATCGAAGATCGATTCTTCTCCGATCGTTTCGAATTATATAATTAGCACCGGGATGTTTAAAAGGTCCATTTAGAACCATTTGCTTCATTTCTTCAATATTCCAATCATTTACATTTGTAGGGATCGTTAAAATTTTCGCAATTTCTATTGGTACTCCTACTTCATTAATACTTATATATGGATTTGGTGATATAACACTACGAGCAGAAAAATCAACTCTTTTTCCACTAAGATTACTCCTAAATCTACCCTCTTTACCTTTTAGTCTCTGGGTTAATGTTCTAAGAGCCCTCCCAGAACGATGTCTGGCAGGAGGGATACCAGATACTTGATTATCAAAATAAGTTGTAATATGATATTGTAACAATTCCCAAAGATCTTCTACTATTAAATGCGGTGCCCCAGCATCAATATTTTCTCTTAATCTTTGGTTAATTCGAATAACATCTACTAGTTTATGGGTTAAATCATCTTCAGAACGAATACCACTGTCTAGGGTAATTGACGGCCTCGCACATACGGGAGGGATCGGTAAAACAGTAAATACAACCCATTCTAGACGTGCATTTTCAGGTGAAATTCCAAGTATCCTAAGATCAACATCTCCTATTTTTTTTAAACGTTCTAAAATCTCAATGGGTGTTATTCTCCGTGAACCTTTTCCTTCTTCTTCTTCATAATAAGTAGTTGGTTTTTCGATAATTATTTTCTTTTTTCTTGCTCCACAATACGGACAAATTTTTGCTTTTCTCGCTCTTTTAAATACAATTTTAGCCGCATCCTCATCACCCTCAAAAAATATTTTCCGATGTTGTTGTTGTTCCTGTCTGAATTTTTCTTTTTCCTCTTCAGTAAGCATTAATTTACTGCATTCAGGGCAAATGCTTCTTAAAACTTTTAAAACCTTCTTTGCGTATCCAACGTGAATGACAGGTCTTGCAAGTTCAATATGACCAAAATGACCCATACAATTACTAACTAGATTGCCACAAGTCTGACATCTTTGCCCAGGTTCGATGGTACCTAGTCTCTGATCCATAAGTCCGCTCGGTATCGGTAGACCATCCTCGTCATAAGTATCTGCTGTGATTATACGAGCAGCGGACATTTTACGGATCTCATTTGGACTTAATAAGCCAAATTTAATCTTTTCAATCATTTTCATTCTTGAAAATGTATAGCTCATAAACTATAAACCTCAATAATTTGAATTTCCTTAATTAATTTTGAAGAAAAAGCACTAATCATGGGAGAAAACATCCTTTATAAAAGTTTAATAATAATATTTTTAAAAAATAAGAATACAAGTCTTCCACTGTAATTAAGTAACGATAGCAAATATTAAAAATTTTATTGTTTTGGGCAATATTACAATATTAAATTACTCTAATTATATTCATAAAATTATATTTTTATTTAATCAAAATTTCAGATTATCATAAATTAAATAATAATAAGATAACTGCTTTACGTTTTAGGATAAATTTAATATTTAAATAGGTTTATGGTTTAAATTATTAAATCTTAAAAAAGAATTTAATTTATACATAAATTTAATTACATAATAATGAAAAT
>JBHLQA010000036.1:11893-14466 GCA_048885285.1 Candidatus Odinarchaeota archaeon | reverse complement strand
TATCACTGAGAGGATTGAAAAAGGATAAGCACTTGAAAAGGGGGATTGAGGCAATTATAAAAAAGTTGGATTTGTCGAAGAAGGACGAAAAAGGCAATTCATTTGGAATAATGGGAAATATTACGACGCACTTATAATGGGTATATTAGCTAAAGAATGGGGACAAAAAAGAATGGGAAATAAATTAATCTAATTCATTAAAGTATGGTATTATCTTATCTCGCACTATCTCATAAACTTTATTAGGATCAGGTCCTCTATTCATAAAACTCATATTTGTAGCACCAGCTTGCTTATATTTTTCAATATTAGATATAACATCATCAGTAGTACCTATACAGTTTGTATCTTGTAATATTGTTTCGGGTAACTTATCTATATTATTTGCATAATCTAATGAATTTCCACCAGTCATATCAACATTATGAACATTAGTAATTTCTGGTAGATTTAAGTTAGGATATGCTTCATTTGTAATATATGCATTTAATACATAAGAAGACTTAAAGAATTCACATCTTTTTATTGCATTATCAGGGTCATCATCGTCAATTGCTATGAAACAATCATAAACAAAATCAATATCAGATGGATTTCTATTACTCGCTTTTGTAATATCAGAAATTTCTTTTACATATTTTTTATAAAGCCATGGTGGCTGATAAAGTGGATACCAGCCATCTGCTAATTCTCCTGTTATTTGACGCGTTTTTGGACCATTACCTGCAACATAAATTGGGATTCTGCTTTGAACAGGTTTAATTTGAATATAAGCATTTTTAATTTCTCCCCAAAATTCACTATTTCTATTAACCTTTTTTTTTGTCCAGAAATCTCTCATCAAATTAATATATTCTCGTAATTTTGTAACAGACCTCTTTCTTTCAATACCATACATATCAATATTCATTGCTTCCCCAGCCCCAAGTGCTATCATCCCTCGTCCATTAGATATTTGATCTAACGTAGCTACTTTATGCGCCATTAATGCGGGATGAAAACGGTGACAATCAGAAACTCCCGTACATAACATCATTTTTTTTGTTATCATCGCCAAAGATGATAAAAAACAATAAGCATCAAAACAAGTTCCTGGACCTGGAGGCAACATTGTTGTATGATCTGCATAAAAAACTCCAAAAAACCCACATTCTTCTGCTTTTTTTGTACCATTAAACATATATTCAAGACGAGGTGTTGGTACAGGTATGTGAAAACTAAATCTCATTTTTTTATTCACTCTTTTTGTTATTTTAAAATTCTCGATAATAAAAATTCAAAATCTATAATTTAAATCATTTATTTTAATAACTATAAAAGTTTCAGACTTTAATAAAATTTTTAGAATTTTGCTATTATAATAAAAAAACAAAAGAAAGTGATAATAAAGATATGGATATAAAAATTGGGACGGAGGGAACATTTATTCCTCCTTTTGATCGAGGTATTGAAAGTGTAAAGAGAATCGAAGAAATTGGATATGATTCAATTTGGTTTGCGGATCACTTAATGGGATGGATCCCAGAATCGATTTGGACACCAGACCTTATAGAATGGTCAAAACATCAAAAAAGTCCCCATGATTTTTTTGACGTTTACCCTGCAATGTCAGTAGCAGCATGGAATACTAAAAAAGTTCAACTAGGTACAAGTGTTACAGAAACTTTTAGGAGACATCCAGCTGTACTAGCTCAGACGTTTCTAACCTTAGATCATATCTCAAAAGGAAGATCAATTCTCGGTATTGGTACTGGTGAAGGAGAAAATATTATTCCTTATGGTATTAAATGGGAAAAACCTGTTAGTAGATTAGAAGAGGCAATAAAAATAATAAAGCTTCTTTGGGAAAATGATGAAAAAGTTAATTATGATGGGGATTTTTGGAAATTGAAAAATGCCGTTCTTTCGGTAAAACCTTATGAAGAAGGAAAATATCCACCTATATGGATAGCTGCTCATGGTCCTAAAATGTGTGAATTAACTGGAAGACTTGGAGATGGTTGGTTACCATCCAACTTTGATGTTGAAACCTTTAAAAATAGACTCAATCTTATTCATTCTTCAGCAAAAAAAGCTGGACGTGATCCTGAAGAAATTACACCAGGGTTATGGACTACTATAATTATTGATGAAGATCATGGTGTCTGTGATGATTTATTAGAATCCCCATATGTAAAAAATTATTCTTTAATTCAATCGAATGCTATTTTTGAAGAATTTGGTATTTCACACCCATTCGGTAAAGATTTTTATGGTCTTCTCGATTATATCCCAACTAATTATGATCGAGAAACTATGCTTGAAGCTATGAATAAGATTCCAAAAGAACTATTAAATAAACACTTTTTACATGGCACTCCAGATGAGATTATATCAAAAATTGAAGAATATGCTAAAGCTGGATTAAAACATATCGTTCTTTATAATATAACTTACAACTGCGATCTTTCTAAAGTAAAAAGCTCTTTTGGATGCTTAAAAAAAGTTATAAATTATTTTAAAAACTAATTAGTAAGTGTTTTTAAATAATTTTTTTTTTTTATATATCTTTATATCCTTGATAAAAGGAATAT
>JBHLQA010000036.1:0-11883 GCA_048885285.1 Candidatus Odinarchaeota archaeon | reverse complement strand
TAGCAAAATAATTTTTATATTTTCTCTCTTGTTTTATTGTATTGATATTAAGATCTGAAGACTATTCGATTTCAGTCTGAAGAATTTCTGATTCAATTTTATCTTTTACCTCAAATTCTGGTTTTTTAAATGCTTGCCTCCATAAAAGAAATATTAATATAAATATTACATTAGAGGTTAATGGTAAAATACCAGAGGGGAGATATGTAATAATCAAACCTCCAATAATTGGACAAAATATTTGTCCTATACTATTTAGAGAATTATTCACTCCAAAAATACTTCCTGTTTCTTCCCTTTTAACAACTTTAGTTAGTTTACTAGTTAAAATAGGTCGACCTACTCCAGTTCCATAAGACAAGAAGAATAATGGGATAAAAAGGATAATTAAATTTGAGGTAAATGCTAAAAATACCATTGAAAAAATCAAACTAATAAATCCAGAAAATAAAAGAGCGTTTTCGCTAATTTTCTTTAATAAGGGGTCTATTAAAAGACTTTGAAATAACACTCGTGTAATTCCTATCCATGCCATATAGATTCCTACCTCTTTCGCGGAGATAGCAAATTGTGCATTAGCAAATAAACTAAAAGTTGATATAAAGATAAAAAATCCGAAATTATAGATGAAAAATATCAATAAAAGACTTCGAATTTTTGAAGATTTGAAGAACCGTCTTGCTTCCTTTATTGGAATAACATCCTCAAATCTTAAACTAAATCTATCTTTTTTCTCAGTTAAAGATTCTGGTAAAAAAATAATAACTAAAATAATTGAAATCAAACTGATACCAGCAGCTAAGAACATAGGCGTAGAATAGCTTATCTCTGAAAGTATTCCACCAATAAAGGGACCAAATGTTAAAGCTAATCCAAAAACAGCACTTGAATATCCAAATACTCTAGTCCTATTTTGAGTACTTGAAATATCGCTCAAATAAGCTTGACTTACTGTCATGTTACTTCCTAATAATCCATCAACTATCCGAGCGGCTATGAGTATACTAACATTGGTAGCCACACCAAGAAGTAAAAAACCTATAAGTGTACTAATTTGACTGAATATCAAAACAGGTTTCCTACCAAATCGATCGCTCAACTTACCTGTAATAGGACTGGCAACAAATTGACATAAGAAAAAAATAGAGGCAATAAATCCTATCTGGAATGGATTCAATCCAAGAGATTGTGCTAAAAATGGAAGAAGAGGCATTAGAATACTGTAACCTAAAATTTCAGTAAAAATTATTATGAAAATTATAAAGAGTTTTTTTCTCAAATCATCCTTATTTGTATTTTCAGATTCCATTAATCTTTCCATTTAATGCCTTATCTTTTGATCTTAAAGCATTAAAAAAATAATAAATTTTTAGATTTTGAAATATTTAGAGTTAATTGGGAAAATTAGTTTTATAAAATAAAAGAATTTAGTGGAAAGGATAATCATTTAAATCCTTGACAAAAGGAATCTACATTTTTTGGCAATACACTGTGATTATAACCCCCCTCAAGTAAAGCATATCGTCTTCCTTTACATAACTTTTCAGAATAGTTTTTCATAAGATTGCCCAATTCATAATAATCTTCAGGATATAATAAATTACCCCAATCATCAATACCTTGATCGAATCCTGCACTAGCAACAAAAATATCAATATCATGCAATTTATTCATATAGCTTTCTACTTCTTTAATATAATTAACATGACCACTTGAACTTGGATTAAGAATTTTAACTTTGAAATCATCATCTCTATTTGTAAGGATATTGATATTTCCATCTCCTGTATGAAGATCAAAGTCTAAGATAAAGGCAGATTTTATCTTCGATTCAGAATATAATTTTAAAAGACTTATACTGATATTATTAAAAAAGCAGAATCCCCAACAAGAGTCTGCTGAAGCATGATGCCCTGGTGGTCGAATGACAGCAAATGTTGGATTGCCATTGTATCCTTCTTGTGCTGCCAATATTGCTCCACCTGCAGCTAGTGAAGCTAAAGCAAATAATAATGGGTTTCTTTTAATAGAATTTAAATGTCGTTCCGTGTGGGCTCTAAGGATATCGTCTCTTAATGATGATTCTGGTTTTATAAATTCATATTCTGAGTTTTTTTTTAACATTTCTATTATTCCTTCAAGGCGTCCAGGCGACGCAGCAGGATCCATCGCATAATTCGAATTAAAATATTTTTTATGAAATATGATCTTCATTTTTGAAAAACCATAATTTTTAAATATAATTATAATTCAACTAAGTAGTTGATCCAATTATTTCTAATTAATTTTTTTAGAGGTGAATATTTTAAAAGATTATACAAATTGGGAGCCTATACTTGATTATGAAAATGAATCACCTTATCTAGAGAGTCAAGAGAGACCATGGCTTAAAAATCGAACAACTACCTTACCAAAATCAGTAAAATTCGATCCTATTCCCGTGCATAAATTTGTAAAGGTAAGATGGTCCAAATATCTTAACAATGTCTGTGTTTATCATAAAGCATCTAATAAAAAATATACCTATCGTGAGGCTATGAAGTATTCGGATCAGATTGCAAATGCTTTATATGAATTAGGTATTAGGAAAGAGGATGCTGTTGGTATAATGTCAGGAAACTGCCCTGAAGTATTGTTTTGTATGTTAGGAATCTTAGAAACTGGTGCTACTGTCGTACCAATCAATCCACTACTCAAAGAACCAGAGGTTACTCACATTGTAAGAGATGCAGGGCATATAAAAGTAATTTTTGTCCATATAGCAAATTATCGCACCATTAAAAGAGTAAGAAAACAAATTGAAATTGAAAATATATTTTTACTAGGTGCTGAAGAGGCTAGAGATGACGTGATTACACTTGAAGAATTTATATTAGATAAAAGGGCTAAAGCCCCAGAAATTGATATCGACCCGATGAGTGATATTGCAGCTCTACTATTTACGGGAGGTACGACTGGCTTACCTAAAGGTGTGATGTTGACACATCATAATTTAGTTTCCAACATGATACAAATAGATTATTCTAGGCTAGGAGATAGGACTCTTGAAGAATTAGAAGAGCAAATAGGAACATTCGTAAGTTTATCTGTCTTACCATTATGTCATAGTTTTGGATTTACAGGAGCACTTGTTTATATGTCTGGTGCACATATGCTAGTTATGTTTCCTTCCTTTGATCCTATTGAGATTTTAAAAGCTATTGAATTTTATAGACCTCACCTGTTTGTAGGTGTACCCGTAATGTTTCAAATGTTAATCAATTGTCCTGATTTTACTGAGCGAGATCTATCAAGTTTAGAAAGTGCAACCTCTGGTTCCGCACCATTAGCTCCTGAACTAGCAAGAAAGTGGGAACAAGTTATTGGTACAAAAGTTTATCAAGGATATGGTCTTACCGAAACTTCACCAGGAACACATGGAGCAAGTAAATGGATGCAAGATATATTACCTGAAAGTATTGGAATGCCTATTTTAGACACAGACGCTAAAATCATAAATCCTGACACATTAGAGGAGTTATGTACTAATGAGATTGGTGAATTATTAATTAAAGGACCTCAGATAATGAAAGGATATTGGAAAAAACCAAAAGCTACTTCTGCTACTTTTTTAAATGACTGGTTAAGAACAGGTGATTTAGCAAGAATGGATGAAAATGGGTATTTCTACATAGAGGGACGTACTAAAGATATGGTAAAATACAAAGGCTATAAGGTAATGCCAAGGGAAGTAGAAGAAAAGTTAATGGAACATCCCGCTATTTTAGAGATTGGTGTTATAGGTGTACCGGACCCAAATATTGGAGAAACCATTAAAGCTTTTGTCGTTCTCAAACAAGAATATAAAGATAAGGGGATTACTGAACGAGATATCATTGAGTGGGGAAAAGAAAAGATGGCAGCGTATAAATACCCCCGACAAGTAGAATTCTTAAAAAATTTGCCGAGGACCGCAATAGGGAAAGTTTTTCGTAGAAAACTTAGGGAAATGGAATTAAAAAAACAAGAGAAATCTATAACTCCTTTATAATATAACTTTTATAAAAAAAATTTAATTTTTTCTTATTTGTTATTTTTTGAACCTTTTAGAAAGGATATTTATCATATCTTTTGTCATTGATGGTAAATCATATTGAGGATCCCAATCCCATTCTTCCCGAGCAACTGAATCATCGATCGCCATCGGCCAAGAATCGGCAATATCCTGTCTAAAGTCAGGTTTATAATCTATTTGAAATTCAGGAATATAATTCTTTATTTCTGATGCGATTTCTCCAGCAGAAAAACTCATACCTGTAACATTATATACTCTACGCTTTAATTTAGAGTTATCTACTTCTAATAGATCTGTCATACATTTAAGGCAGTCGGGCATATAGATCATAGGTAAAACCGTTTCTTTTTTAAGAAAGCAAGTGTATTCCTTTCTTTTTATTGCTTCATAGAAGATCTCAACAGCATAATCTGTCGTACCTCCCCCAGGAAGTGTTTCACTACTTATTATTCCTGGAAGTCTTATCGAACGAATATCTAATTCAAATTTTTTATAATAATATTCTGCTAAAAGTTCACCAGCAACCTTTGTAATACCGTAAATAGTAGTAGGTTGTAATATCGTAGTATTTGGTGTATTATATCTTGGTGTAGTAGGACCAAAAACTGCGATTGAACTTGGCCAAATCACATTTTTTATATCATATTTTCTACTATTTTCAAGAACATTAATTAAGCCATTTATATTTATATTCCAAGCTGTCTGAGGCATCTTTTCTCCTTTTGCTGATAGTATTGAAGCCATATGATACACTGTATCAATTTCATATTCATTGAAGACATTTGAAAGTATATTTTTATCTAAAGCATCTAAATAAACCACTGGACCTGCCTTGGTAATTGTATCTGGAAGTGGTGTTTTTCTATAGGTAGCAATTACATTATCATTACCATATTTATTCCTTAGAAATGGTACTAGTTCGCTCCCAATTTGCCCCGAAGCACCTATTACAATGATCTTTCTCAATTTTATCAGAGTTTAGAATTTTAAATCTATAGTATAATTCATAATTTACTCCATTAAAAAAGGTTTATTTATAATAATCCCGCATTATTCCCTTAAAATAGTATAAGTAAAACTCAAATACTTTTCAAAATTCACATAAATTAAAAATTTACTGACCTTTAAAAAAAAAGTGACACTATGAGAAGAAATCCTATTGCTTTTCTTAAAGAAGAAATGGCAGAATTAAGAAAAAATAACCTTGAATGGATCATTAGATATCTCGAACAAGGTTCCAAACCTCATTCTGTTGTAGATGGTAAAGAAGTCTTAATGCTTAATACTAATAATTATCTTGGATTAGCAACTCATACAAAAATAATACAAGCTGCTATTGATGCTACAAAAAAATATGGTGCTGGGGCAGGAGCAGTTCCAGTTATTGCTGGTTCTTTCGATTTAACTAAACAGTTTGAAAAAAAATTCGCAGAATTTAAAGAAGTAGAGGCCTCTATTCTCTGTCAGACTGGATTTGCTGTTAATTCAGGACTAATTCCCATGTTAGTAGGGAAACCAGATATTGTCGTATCAGATGAATTAAATCATGGTTCAATTATTGATGGAGTGAGATTATCTGGAGCCAAAAGAATTATTTATAAACATTGTGATGTTGGAGATTTAGAAAGACAATTAAGAGAAGCTGAAAAAGAGGGTGCTAGAAGAATTTGTATCATTACAGATGGAGTATTTAGTATGGATGGAGATATAGCACCATTAGATAAAATTGCATATATAGCGGAAGATTTTGGGGCAATAATTTTTGTTGATGATTGTCATGGTGAGGGAGTTCTTGGTAATGGTCGAGGAATTGTAGCTCACTTTAATCTCCAAGGAAAAGTTCATGTAGAAGGGGGATCAATGAGTAAGGGTTTTGGAGTTTTTGGAGGAACTATAGCAGGTTCAAAGGATTTAATTGAATTTTGTAAGAATAAGAGTCGGACTTATCTTCTTAGTACTGCTCATCCACCAGGAGTTGTTGCAGCCAATAAGGCCTCTATTGAAATAGTGGAAAGTGAGCCTGAACATGTTAAAACACTCTGGGAACTTACAAATTATTTTAAGAAAGAAGTTCAAAATATGGGTTATAATACTGGCAATTCAGCTACACCTATTATACCTTTAATTATTGGTGATCCTGGAAAGGCTCAGGAATTAGCACGAGTCCTTTTTGAGGAAGAAAATATTTATGGAACACCTATCGTATTTCCAATGGTAGCTAGGGAACTATCAAGAATTAGGGTTCAAATGAATGCCTTATTAACTAAAGAAGATTTAACAACTGCCTTAAGTGCAATAGAAAAAGTAGGAAAAAAGTTGGATATAATATAAATTTCCTTTTCATTTCATTTTATTTATAATGGTTTTGCTAATATTGCTTTCACTCGCAAAGATTTGAATTCACTTGTAGGTGCAGGCTTTATTAAACATACAGTATCTGCTCCTCTACCAGTTCCTCCTACAGCAATGATATCTCTATTTATATCTGGAATTAAACCTGCATCTAAAACTGTAGTCGAGATTTCAATACAAACTTTTACGCCTTGACTAAATTGCCACCCTAACATCTTAGCTAACATATCTACAAAAATCCATGCTTCTTTATTTATTCGTAAACCCCTTTCAATTCCACTCATAGCATGAGTTCCGATATGAAATTTTAATCCTTTATTCTTCAATTCTTTTAATTTTTCTTCTGGAAACTCTTGTCGAGTATTTTCATTGACAAAATAATAACAATGAGTAATGATTACAACATTATACTCATTTGGATTAAAAATCTGAGATGCTTTCTCAGCTACGGTTCCAGTAGTACTAGCGAGGACAATATCTTTTATATTAAATTGGTCGGCATATTTTTTAGCAATTTCCAATGCTTTATCAGTGTTATGGGCTCCACTTTTTTCAAAATATGTAACTTCAAGATTTAAATCTGCCATATTATATCAAACTTTAATTTTATTATTTGGACTATTATTTTATTATTAGGGTATATTATGAATAAAATTAAATTAATATTATTTAGGTTATGGTGTTTCTTAAAAAGATTCAATATTCATATTCTTTCTCATTTATGAAGAAAAAATAAGATATTCTGATATATCTTTTTTTTTGATTTTTAATTTAAAGATTCATTCAAAATGAAAATAAAGTTAGTAAGTTATATCTTTCATAATAGTTAATTTAAAAAAAGAAATAAAAAGAAAATGATAGTTATTTACTTTTGATTCTATAACTAATTTTTTATTTTTTCATTTCATCATTTAAAGAATCATCAATTCCCGCTATTTTTTTTACCATGTCTTTTCTAGCTTCAATGTCATATTGAGTTGTAATTGCTATATTTTCCATAATTGGGCTTCCTCCTCCATGATAGCTTCCAAAAAGATGAATACCACCTCTAGCCGAACAAATTTGATCACCAACATATCTCCAAAATTGTGCTGCATTTTTAGGAGAAATTTGAGGATTTCTAACCGTATATTTATAGAGCAAATCTTTCAATTCAGGATTGGCAAAATCTCTTTCATAAGGAAAAGTCGCAGGAACACCACCTGAAATATCACAAATAATTTCAGCTTCACGAAATACAGCTTCTCCAGATAGACATCTTCCAACGTTGCAATAAATTGAATTAGGAATATAACTTCCTGGTCCATATGGAACAAACCCTACACCCGGCATATATACTTCAGGCCTACCTAAATCTGAAGCTGTATATCCTGCTGCATAACCAAGTTCGGTTACCAAAATTACTTCAGCTAATTTACTTCTGACATGGTTAGTTTTATGAATATTATTATATTCTGCAGCTAAAGCTGCTGTTCCACAGACTAAATCTCCAATAGCGGGTTTACAACCAGAATAACTATGTCTATGAAATAATGCAAATAGTAAAGCAAGAACACCAGCATGCTGATTTTCCCCACAAAGAAATACTCTTTCCCATGGAACAAATACATCATCAAAAATTATATATGAATCAGTAGCTCCAGGTACAAAACCACGTTTGAATATTTCTCTTTCTCTAAGATTATGGACAGTTACTACTTGTTTTACACCCTCATAATCTGCGGGTACAGCAAATGCTACAGCATAATCTTTATCTTCGGGTCTTAATGCTCTTGTAGGAACAGTAAGAATTTCATCAGATACAGAAGCTTCAGAAATATGAAGTTTGCATCCACGAACTATAATGCCATCTTGTTTCCTTTCCACAACACGAACATACATATCCGGATCTTCTTGATCTGCAGGACGTTTTATTCGGTTCCCTTTAACATCAGTCTGAGCACAAGCTGCAACAAGATCTTCATTTTGAAATCGAGTTAACCATTTTTTATAATTTTCATGATAATTAGTTTTACCATCATTAGATTTATCTGCTTCATAACTTACAGCATATACAGCATTAGCAGCATCACATCCCATACACCGTTGAATACACCCTCCAACTATTTGACAAAGTGCTCTCACCATATCTTGTTTTTTATGGAGATCTTCTGTACTATGAGCTATATGTGTAAATCGGTTAATAGTATTACCTGTTAGATGAGATTTTGCAAGCATCAAATCCGCATATTTTGGATCTTCAGCAGCATCAAATGTTGTCCCCATAACATCAAGAGTAGCCAATTGGACTTCATCTAAACGGTCAATTATTTTTCCATTATAGTAGAGATTAGGTTTCATTTTGCTGAGATCTTTCATCCATTGTTCTTTTGTTCTCATTTAAAATACCTCATATTATTTTCTTTTTAAGTTAATATTATCAATTTTATTAATTTTATGCTTTTAATGAATTTATTGAACTCCTGTTTTAGATGAGTTCAATTGTCAATTAAGGGAATTAAGTTTTTGTAAATTATATTATTTTTTCGAAATAAATTTAAATACTTTTCTTAAAAAGCATTAAATTTATTGCTTTTTATTGTTAAAAATGAAATTTAAAAGAATAAAAAGTATTCCAGATAAATCTTGAAATAGTTTTATATAGGTCAAACTCTAAATATTACTTATTAATTGTTATTCTAATTTTAATAATAAATGTGAAAGATTGAATGAGCGAAAGAGAAATACCATTAAAAAAAAAAATATTATTCGGTCTTAGTGCTTTCCCAGATCAACTAACTTATCAAGCATTTACGATTTATGTTTTTACTTTTTATTTTGCAGTTATAGGTCTCTCAATGTTGGAAATGTGGATAGGATTTGTCCTATGGGGTATCTGGAATATGATAAATGACCCTCTTTTGGGTGCATTAAGTGAGAAAACCAAACAAAAAGGAAAATTAGGAAAACGTAAATTCTATTTAATTATTTCATTTATCCCGCTCGCATTAATTATGATTTTTCTTTTTACAGCAACAGCTAGGGATCCACTTAGTAAATCAATATTTACTTTTCACTTCTGGTATTTCATGTTCATAATTTTTACATTCGAATTCTTTTATACAATGTTTTCAGTAAATACTAATGCTGTTTTTCCAGAAATGTTTCCAACAGAGAATCAGAGAGGAACAGTAAACCAATTTATAAAAGCATTTACAATGATTGCTGTAATATTTGCCTCATTAATTCCAACTATTATTGTAACTCCTAATTTAGTCCCAGAAACTGATCCAGAAGTTAATCCTATAGGTTATGCTGCAGAAGTTGCTAGTATTCACTCTAAATTTATAATTTCTGGTATAATATTTGCTATAATAGTATTAATCACTGCAATATTATTCATTTTTTTAGCTGTAAAAGAAAAAGAAGAGCAAATAAGTGATTTTGAAAAAAGACCAGGATTTATTGAATCATTGAAAATCACATTTTCAAATCGAACGTTTATAAAATTTACACTTGGAAATATGCTTATCTGGTATTGTTTTAATCTCATGTTAACAGTATTTCCACTTTATGCTGTTTATATATTAGGAAGAACTGAGGAGGAAACTATATTAATTGGAATTACATTAATGTTAGCATTATTATCTGCTGCAGCTCTTATGCCTGTTCAAATGAAGATTAGAAAAAAATATGGTACACGTAAAGGATTAATGATTGGCTTAGGAATATGGATAATTACTCTATTTCCTTTAATTTTATTATCAAATAATGATATAAGTAGAATATTATCATTTCTAGTTTTTATATCAATAGGATTTGGATTATCCGCTGCGTTATTTTTCATAGATATAATTCATGGTGATGTAATTGATCAAGATGCTCTTAAGTTTGGTATAAGAAGAGCCTCGAGTTATTATGGAGTAAATGCTTTTATACATAGATTTTCGATGATACTTGGAATAACAACTATTTATATCGTATTCTCTGGAACAGGATGGAGTACTTATGTTCCTGTTGTTGAGGTTCCTATTTTAAGAGATCTTGGTATAAAATCATTAATGTTTATCTTTCCTTCTTTAGCACTTATTGGTTCAATTCTTCTCTTTAAATATTATGATTTACATGGTGAAAAACTCGAAAAAATGAGAGAAGAATTGGAGAAACATCCAGACTTAAAATAACTATTAATATTATTTAATTATTTTCTTAACAGGATTCGTATGAGAACAAGGAAGTCCACAAGCACATTTCCCACATACATCTGCTATACCTAAATGAGAATAAATTTGAGCATTTTCTAAACAAATATTATAACATTTTTGTCTGTCAAATGATTTGAAATCTAAAATGTCATAAATGCAATTTTCAATACACTTACTACATGATTTATTATAAAAATATAAGCAATATTCTTGTTCTCGGCGTTTTGTTGGCTCAATTTCTGCGGATGTTATTAAGCTGCCTAATCTACCACAACATCCTTTTTCAGTTATCAGCATTTTATGCAGACCAAATTTACCTAAACCCGCAATATAGGCTATATGTTTTTGAGACCAGGATGCAATTAATTTTTTTTCGTCGAAATTTAGTTCATCTGGAATTTTTACAGAATCAAAAGCTTCTTTTTTCAATTCTTTTCTTAGAAGAGTGTTCAATTTTAGCATTAGTTTATTAGTTTCAACATAAGCAATTGCCCATTCTTTAGATGCTCTTTTTCCTTTAGTATTGCTCAAAATAATTTTCTTATTAAATGGTATAAAATATGAAATAACGGTTTTAGCTTTCTTTAATAATTCAGTTGGTAATTTATGGCTCTTATCTATTTTTTCTTTTAATTCAAAGAATAGTGGATCTTTTGCATCTGCAAAACCTACTATTGGTTCTTCCCAATCTGTTCTATAATTTGAATAATTTTTGTGGTCTTCAATAAAACTTATGATTAGATTTCTTATATTCAACTGCTTCTTCATATTTTTAATTTTTTATATTTCAGAATTGATCTGATATATCATTTGATGATAAAGAAAAAATTATAAAGTTTTTAAATTTAAAAGATTATATCAACTTAAAAAAAATAATAGGTTTTGAGGAAATTTGACCGAATGTTTCGTTCTAATGAATATTCAAGCGGGATTTGTAGAATCTGTTTATGAAAGTTTGGAAAAAATAGAGGAAGTTGCAGGAACATATACTGTTACTGGAGGAATCGATATTATAGTTAAAGTAAAGGGAGATAATGTTGAAACCATAGCAAAAACAATATTAGCAAAGATTCATAGCATAGAAGGTGTTTCAAAGACAACGACTCATATCGTTGTTCCATTATAATATAACATATAAATTTTTTTTTAATCTATGTATTTCTATTGTTTAAGTTCTTATAAATTATGCTTAGACTTATTATTTCAAATATTTGGGAATTATTCATAATAAATCGAAGATATTCAAAATAAAAAGCCTTTTTTAAAATATATTAAATTATTAAAAGAGAATTA
>JBHLQA010000035.1:0-14469 GCA_048885285.1 Candidatus Odinarchaeota archaeon | reverse complement strand
ATATTAAAGTGTAGTCTTTTTCTGAAAGATTTTAATGCCTAAAAGGATAAATATAGTGGCAAATGCTAATATCATTAAGATTCCACTCCATATAGGAAAGAAAGTTGCTTCAGAGAGGGGAGTAATAATAGTACCACTATACAAAAGATCAGTGAAAGAATCTCCTATAACAGTTAATTGAAGATAAACCTGTTTAACCCAATATTGTGGAGTGAAAAATACGCTCACGTTATCTAAGGGAAAAAATGAACCCGATATAAACATTAAGCACATGTGACTTAACATTGCAATCCCATTCGCACCTTCAGGAGAATTAATAAAACTCGCAATAATAAGACCTAATCCGATTGATGCGATACCATAAATCAATGCAATTAAGTATCCTATTGGTATCATAGCAAGTTCGAAATGAGCCCCTAAAATCCCATATCCAAAAACGTATAATAAAATGAGCTGTATATTCATAAAAACACCTTCAGACATAACAGCTCCTAAAAATACATTTCCACGACTTACAGGCATTGCATCTATACGTTCTAATGTTCCATCCTTTTTACTCATTGAAAACATAACTGCACTTGTTACGCAGGATATCCCAATTGTATACACAACTATTCCAGGAAATTCAACATCAAAAGTGGTCAATCCATTTATCATATAACTTCCATCATCCGCACTGAAGGCTAGTTTATAGACAATCAACATCATAATTGGAAATGCAATAGTCCAGAACATCGAACTATAGTTCTTAAGTTTTTCCTTTATATTCTTCTTAGCTATATACCATGCTTTTAAATCGATTGTGTTCATTAGTCGCGAAGCCCCCTTCCAGTTAATTTTAAAAATATATCTTCTAGAGAATCTTCTCTAAAATGCAAAGTTTTGAACGATTCTATTTTCTCTAGAATTTCCTTCTTAAATGTCTTAACACCTCCAGTAAATGAGATAATTAATTTATTATTCTCCGCTTCTGTTATTTTCTTCACGTCACTTATTTGTTCTAACTTGTTTTTAGCTTGAATGAGTTCTTTTTTTGAAGAAAAACTAAACTCAAGAATATTCCCATTATTTGAATTGCTTTTTAGTTCATCTACCGTTCCGAAAGCAATAATTTTACCATGGTCCATAATTGCGATATGATCACTTAAAACATCAGCTTCTATCATATCATGTGTAGTAAGGATGATTGTCATTCCTGTATTTTTAAGATCCTTTATAAAATCCCAAACAAGGCGTCTAGCTTGAGGATCTAATCCTGCGCTTGGTTCATCAAGGAAAAGAATCTGTGGTTGATGAATAAGGCTCATTACAATATTTAATCTTCGTTTCATTCCCCCAGAAAAGGATTTTGCAGACTTTTTTCGTCCAGCGATATTCATTTTCTCTAATAAGATTTTAGTACGTTTTTTGATATCATCAGTATTCATTCCATGCATTCGACCAACAAATTCTACATTATCCTCTGCTGTTAAGGCTTCAAAAATAACATTTTCTTGAGGACATACACCAATAAATGGTTTAATTTTATCTTTTTCTTTTATTAGACTATATTCCACAATTCTTGCGTCTCCATTTGAGGGTTTTAATACAGTGGTAAGCATTCTAATTATTGTAGATTTTCCTGCTCCATTTGGACCTAAAAGAGAGAATAATTCACCCTTTCGAACTTTAAGACTAATACCATCAACTGCTTTAACACTATTGAATGATTTTTCTAGATTTTGAACTTTAATAATAAATTCAGTTGATAGTTTATTCTCATTGAATTGATTATGATCTGAAGATAATATTATTGCTTCTTTTTTTGTTGATACATTCATAGTTTTAATTATAATTAATTTGAATAAGTTTCTTCCGTAGACCAATTTTTATTCTAATATCTTAAAATTTAAACTTAAAAAACGAGGCTATCCTATATACTACTATTTTCCATAGCAATCAAAATTTTGAATAGTAAAATGCTATTTTGAAATAAAAATGGCAAATTTCTGGGAAATTAATAATTCCATATTAAAGGACATCAGACTCTTTTCATATATATCACCTTGACGATAGAGACTAATTCTATTGTATAATGCTTTTAACGAAGAATTAATAAAGGAGTACTTTTAAATACTCACGATTTTAAGGATTTAATATAAAGATTAAATTCACTTTATAAGGCAAACAAGTTTTTGACCTTCTTGTTCTTCGAGATTTAGCTCTCGTCTAATTGCATTTCGGATTAAATATCCTCCAACATGCAATATTGAATCTTTAAGAATAGAATCTTGATCCATTGAAGCATTACAAGGATAAGCATGATGTGCTTTACTTATTCTTTCATTCAATGAGATATTACCACTTTTACCATTCTTAAAATATTTTGATTTTAACTGTTGGCAGACATAATATGTGCTACCACAAGGAGCACTTTGAATTACGCATGTATCTTCAATCGAATTACCATCTTTACTTAATAAGAATGAAACAATAGGTACTCCAATTTTAAAATAATTTATAAATTCATGAATAAAATCATGTTTTTTTGTTAAATTAAAACTAACTTTATTATATTCATTTATTTCTTTACTTAGTGCACAAAAAGGTTTAGGAAACGCTGCTTGAATCCCATATTCTTCGAATTCTTCTAAAATCATCACTTGCAGTCCTGATGGTACCCATTTAGGATCTTCAATTGGAACTATAACTGCTTTAATCCCTTTATCCTTGAGATAATTAGGAAGATCTAAAAGTAAATCTTGATGAATGCCAATAACCAATAGAAAGTCGACAGGTGGCAAATTCTTTGGTAGATATTCTGTTGAGTCTTCAGTAAATTCAGGAATATTTTCACCTAGTTTCTCATAAAAATACAATGAATTTGCAAAACTCTTTAAATGTTCCCTACATTTATCACATTTCACATTTTGTTCTAAATCCTCGCAAGCTTTACAGAACTCTTCAATATTTATGAGATTGCCAGCAAATTTTTGAGCAAGCATCTCTGTATCTGGACTGGTCCCATAAAAAATCCCTATTTTATAATTATTGTTCCTCAACATTTCAATGGAATAAATTCTATTTTATTTTTATATTCTTAATAATTTATAAAAGACTTAATTATTGAGCTGAACATGTTCAATTCTGAGTAATTCTAGGCTAGAATCAAATATCAATTAATTTTTTTATTCTTCAAATAAAGCAATAGTACTTTTACTTTCTTCTATTTTTACTGATATTTTTTTATTTCTATATATTTCTTTTAATTTTTCATGTATATATTTTGCAAGAAGCTCGCTTGTTGTGGCGGGTAATGGTAAAAAGAAAACATCCTCTCGAGGGAAGACATATCTTTTGTTTGATCCAATAATTTCTATGGAATCTTTCTCCTCTCGGATTTCTAATTCATCGGATTTTGTCGGTATTAAAACATAATGATCCATAGGTTTAACTATAGAGTTTAAATTTTTTTTTAAGTCAATAAAATCTACAACAAAATTATTTTCATTAAGATCATCCCTTATCTCAACAGAAACATAGTAGTTATGGCCATGTAACCTTGTACATTGAAGTGGTTTTTTTAAAAAGTGACAAGCACTAAATTTAATTTCTGATGATTTGACAAATACTTTGAATCCCATAAAAAAATGCCCCCACCGAATTTTTTTTGCTTTTATTATTTTTGTATTTTAGAAGCGCTTTGGTATTTTTATATTTTATGCTTAGATACAATAAATATAAAAGAAGATTTTATAAAAATAAGTAATACAAAATAAACTATATAATGTATAATAATAAATTATTCTAACAATCAAATAAAGATAAATCTCCCATTTTATGAAAAATATAAAAATACTCTTATAATGAAAAACAAAAAATTAGCAATTACTGGCGCCAATGGATATTTAGGAAAACATACAATTAAAACAGCAATTCAAAAAGGATGGGAAGTTATTGGAATTGTGAGACGAGATGATGCCGCTAAAGAAGTGGAAAACCTAGGTGCTAAACCAGTGATAATCAAAGATTTCACTATTGAATCGTTAAAAAATGCTATAACAGGATGTAAGGCAGTCTTACATTTTAGAGGTGTTGTTTGTGGTTCTAAAGAGACTTTTGAAAAAGTGAATATTCAAGGAATGCGTGTTTTAGTACAAGCAGCCTTAGAAACTAAAGTTTCTAGAATAATCTTTCCTTCAGGTTTGGGAGTTGATAAGTATGGAATAGAAGAATGGGCTAATAATGCCTATTTCCATTCTAAAAATGTAGCTGAACAAATTCTTATAAGTGGAAACGTTCCTTATATAATTTTTAGACCTTCCTATATTTTAGGTTCTGAAGACGAATTAATTCCAGAATTAATTGAACAACTAGGAGCTGGTATTGTTCAAATTGCTGGAAATGGACAAATACCTATGCAACCTATTTTTGTTAAAGATGCAGTTGAAGCATTTCTAGTAGCTGCGGATGGCATTGGGGAAAATAATCAAATATTCGATCTTGTTGGCTCTAAAATAATAAATATGCTAGCATTAATCGAAATGGTTGTAAAGAATATGATTGAATTAGGATTTAATATTCCTCAACCACGTATCAACAATATAAGATTTGAAGATGCTCCAGAGCAAATAGGAATATGCAAAGAAATGATTGATGTAATGAGATGTGATATTATTTCAAATGGAAATATTGCTGCAAACACTTTAAATTTTAAATTATCGGATCTGGAAAAAGCAATAAAAGCTGCCATAGTCACAAAAATGTTTCCAAAAGTAAAAGAAAATAAAAAAAGGGGAATTTTATTGTTATCGGGAGGAATTGATTCTGTTGTTGCACTCTATTGGGCACTTGATAATGATTATGAAATAATAGCACTTTCATTCAATTATAATCTCCGACCAGAACAAGAAAAGAAAGCAGTTAAAAAAATAACTGATAACCTGAATATTAAATTAATCGAAGTTCCATTACAATATATTAAGGAAGCAATAGATTTACGAATAGAAGGCTATCCTATACCATCAGTGATTCAAGCTCCTGAAGGATATATACCATCGCGAAATCTAGTTTATTATTCTATTGCCTCTTATTTTGCTGAAATATATGGTTTTAATTTTATAATTGGGGGACATATCTCAATAGATCCGATCAAATTTCCTGATGCGGATCCAAACTTTTTTATGTCATTAGAGAAATTAGTCAATAAAGGAAAACATAAAAAAGATAAAAATATTATAAAAATCATATTACCTCTTTCAAAAATGACTAAAACTGAAGTAATAAGTTTAGGTAATGATTTAAATGTTCCCTTTAATTGGACTTGGAGCTGTTATAGTGATGGAGATCAACCATGTGGTAAATGTTCTTCTTGTAGAAATCGAGATGAGGCTTTTACTAAGTTAAATTATTCTCAACCAAAATTTTCTTTATAAGAATTTTAATATAAATTTTTAATTCTTTATTCCAATTGATGAAAGGTATTAAAATCAAAAATAATATCTTATAACTAGAAAGTCTAAATAATTCAAAAATATTAAATCTATATGACAGAAACTGAAAATTTGCCAGATATTGAGGATTATCAAGATATCATTGTAATATGTCCTAAATGCAAAACTAAAAAATATTTAAAAATCCCTACAAAGATTATTAATCAAGCAAAACAATTGACAACAGTTTCTATCCCTTCAGGTACAATTTGTGAGCATAGTTTTCAATCTTTTGTAGATAAAAATTTTAAGGTTAGAGGATATCAGACGGTTGATTTTGAATTTTCTCATATGGAATTTTATGAAAGTACGGATACTCAATCATCGGAATCAGATGATGTTATTACTCAATTAAGTTCTCAACAATTATTTCAAGATATTATTAAACTATTGAGAAGTTTTGTAGATGATAAAGAGATTCTCGGAAGTGGTATCTTTACTGTGGATGGTCATATTCTCTTTTCATCACTATCAAATAGTATACTCTTTTCAATAATGAAAGAATTCGAAGTAAGGAGCAAGAAGAAATTAAGCAGTTTAAAGAAAATGTATCTTGAGCTTGAGAACGATCAGAAAATTTGCTCTAATTATATTGAAATACAAGATATTCCACTAGCAATTGTCTTATTTTTATCTCAATCTGTTAAACTTGGTATGGGAAATTTATATCTTAATGACCTAGTAAAGAAGATTAGGAAATTGGAAAATTAAATGATTAAATTAATTTCTTAAGGTTATCATTACTTATATTAATTATATTAAAGTTTAGATAAATAGCTATAAATATAGCTGTAATTATCTGCTTTATAAGAGTAAAAAGTTAAAGACTGTTTATTTAAAAATGGATCTTCAGAAAATCAAAGATAAAATGATTCAGGATTTACATGAGCAGATCCCTGAAATAAACAATGAAAATATAAAGGCTTTTTCTGAATTACCAAGTAAAAAAAATTCTGTAATTAATCTAGCTTTTAATAAAAAACCTTCAAAATTACTACAAGAAGTAGTGGTCAAAATCTTCAATAATAAGAATTTTGCTAATGAAATTAATATTTTAACCAGATTAAAAAATCAAAAAATTCAAGTGCCAAGTATTCTATTTTTTCAAAAACCCTATTTAATCCTTGAAAAAGTTAAGGGTATTAATTTATGTGACTTCATAAATGACAAATTAAAGGGAACTCAAAAATTAGAAGACTTGGATCTTGAGATAAGAAACCAGATTATTAACAGTATAGAAAAATTAGCCGAATTACTTGCTCAATTACACGAGAAGAATTTTGTAAGAAAAAAAAAAGAATCAAAAATGAAATTTGTTCTTTGTAAAGGAGATACAAGATTGAGAGATTTTATTTATGATTTAACTAATAATGTTATTTATGCTCTTGATTTTGAAGATGCTTATGAAGGTAATCATATGGACGATTTAGCATGGATTTGTACTGCTCTTCTCGATACTAATCCTGGACTATTTGAAATGGAAGAACCAAAACATAAAGTTGACCTCATTAATAAATTTTTGAGAAAATATTATCGTATAAATCATAATTTTCCTTTTGATTTTAACTACCTGGCAGAAAAAATTATAGAGTATTTGAATATAGTCATAGAACGACGAGATTTACATTATGGTATAATAAGTAAAGAGAAATTAATAAACAACATTTCAAAGGAAGTTTAAATTTTTTTCTAGCTTTCTAAAAATCAAACTTTAATAATGCACACACTATTATTTTATAAAAATTTAATAAAACTTTTTTTAAAGGTGTAATAAATTTGAGTACTTTAACAGATGCTAAAGCTAGTCTGAAAAAAATTATGTCAATTATTGAAGAATTAAATGGATTAAATTCCGATTCAATTCCTAAACTTCAAACTCAACCAACTAATCTACTCGAACAGATAGGAAAACTTGAAGAAGTTAAGGCTAATGACCTAAATACTATCGAAGCTAATGATGATGAAATTAATTCATTAAAAAGTAAAATTTCCCAAAATCAACGAGATATTGCCTCTTTAGAAGAAAATAATACAGAATTAACAAATCAACGTCAAGCACTCCTTGATAAAATTCAAGATGCTCAAAATGAACTAAATGAAACTCAAACAAAAATAGCAGCACGAAAAGAAGAGTTAACAGCTCGTAGCAGCCGATTAAATGAGTTAGAAAACAGACTTGTAGAATTAAAAGATCTTCAAGATAAATTTGATAATAAAATGAAAGAATTAGAAATTCAATTAAAAGAAGAACATACTAAAAAAGAAAGTTTCAGTAATTCATATGCTATGCGAGCAGCTGCAATGAAATCTTTAATTAAGGCAGGCTATATTCAATCACCACAACTAAAGGTGATTAACTCATTAGTGCCTCAAACAACTTTAGAAATAAAGGGTTTAGTCTCAGCAAGTGGGTTAAGAGAAGATATATTTAGAAATATACTTGTGAAAATGGTCCAAAAGAATGGACCAATTGAATATGATGAAGGTGCTGGAACAGTAACTTTAAATGGTGAGGTGGACTTCTAATGAGCTCACAAGAAATTCTAGCGTTAATAGAACAATTTGAAACTGCTTATGATACCTATTGGCAAGTTTTGCAGAAACGTAATGAAGAAGTTCTTTCTCAATTAAAAGAAGCATGGCGTTATATGCAATCGGAACAAAAAGAAGAAGAGACAATAAAAGAAAAGTTAGCTGTACAAAATTCAGAACTAACAGAATTAAGAACAAAATCAGAAGAATTAGATAGAACAATTGAAGGATTAAAGGCAAAAAAAGAAGAATTAAATTCAAAAATATCTGAACTAACTAATACCTTGGAAACCAATGTTAACGATTTAAAAAAACCCTCTTTTGAACTTACACAACTTGAGGAAAAACTTGCAGCTGTAAATGAAAAAATCACCGTGAAAGAAGAAGAAAAAACTGTAATGGATCAAAAAACAGTTGAAAATGAAAACAGAGAAGTAGAATTAAAAAATTCTTACCAGAAAAAGATGGATGATTTAGAAGCAAAAATTGATCAATTAAGACAAGAAAACTTCTTTACATCATTTTTAATCGAGAATTCTGACGAAGAGATTCATGAAGTGGATATAATTGCTACTATTATGGATAAGGGAGAAGCAAAATTAGACGATTTGAAAAAACTTCTTGATGTACCACCAATAATGGCGGTTCGTACTATAAAACAATTAGCTGTCAAAGGAATTCTCAACCTTGATGAAAATAGCGGAAAAGTAACGTTACCTTAAATAGTTATTTTATTATTTGTTTATTTTTATTTTTTTAAATTTTCCAGTATTTAATAGAATATTAGAAAAAAATATCTAATAAATATTCTAATTTATGCTTTTGTTTATGGTTTCAGAAGGCTTAAAGGAAAATATCAATTATTTACTTTAAATTTCAAACTTTTTTATTAAATTTTTATGATTCATAACTTACAAAAACATTATCTGTAATTTCTTATGGAGAGATTAAAAAGCATTGATATTTTTCGTGGATTAGGGATGGTTTATATTATGATTGGCCATATGATAGATTGGTGGGCTATAGAAGATTGGTTATTTTATATATTCGTATCCCTGTTTTCAGCTATAGGGGCGGCAGGATTCGTTTTTATTTCGGGAGTAAGTACAATGATTTCTTATAAAAAGAGAATTGAAAGAGTTAAAACAGACGTAAATTATAATTACCAGACGGTTAAAAAAGAGTATATTATTAGAGGTTTTTTAATTATGGGCCTTGGATTAATTTATAACGGTGTTGTCGCTATTGAATTTCTTGATCCTTTAGTAATATGGAAATGGTTCATTATTTTAACTATGGCCGTATCTATTCTCTTAGCCTGGCCATTTCTTAGAACTTCAAAAGTTATTAGAATTGCCGTTGCTGCAATATTCTGGATTGTTAATCAAGTGGTATTGGCATTTTTAGTGAAATTTGAAGGAGAATTTGATTTTTTTGGGATATTTTTTTATATCTTATATAATTCTCTTGACCAAAATCCTATCTTAGCCTTTTTTACTTTTTTTATCATAGGTACGGTTATAGGAGATATTATCTATGAATATTCAAATATAGAAATCGAAGCTGAAAGAAAAAAATTTTTTAAAAAGAAAATTATTAGCCCTTTTTTAATAAGTGGTGTAATTCTGATTGCAGTAAGCTTTTGTTTTTTACTTCCTAATTTATTCACTGAAAAAATCCTCACAATTAATACGAATATCTGGTGGTTGACTTATACTTTAGGGTTAGACTTAATTGTATTTTTAATATTGTTGATCCTTGAAGACAAAAATATTTTTAACACTAATAAAAGCTACAAATTCTTATTTTATTTCTCTTATTACTCTCTGACTTTGTTTCTATTGCAAAATGTGAATTATTTCTTATTTTTAGGTTTATTAAATAGATTCAATATCTGGTTTTTCATTATAATAACAATAATAATTTATGGATTCTTTTTAAGACTAATGTATAAAAGAATCGAAGGGAAATTTTCATTGAAAGTACAAATTGGTAAATTAAGCTTGGCAATAATGAGAAGATTGAATGATAAAAAACCATAAAAATAAATTTAGCTTTGAATTTTAGACCTTTAAAGAATTTTCTTCTTAAATATTCAATATATTCTTTTATTTGTGATTGTTTAATAATTATGCTGATGATCTGCTATATTCTATAAGTTCAAAATAATATCTGAATTTAACGAAATAACAAAACTCTATTTCAATTATAGATAATAGAGAAAATACCATAAAAGTTGAAAACATAAAATATTTTCTAAGAAGGTGCTCTAAAAAAGGATTAAAGGTGGAATATAATCTCTGATAAGAAAATGACTATGAAAGAAGCGATAAGAAAATTTGTTAATGATGGAGAGATGGTTTTTTTAGGTGGTTTTGCGCATGCTATTCCGTTTTCTGCGGCTCATGAAATGATTAGATTAAAAAAACAGAAACTCAAACTTTGTAAAGCCAGTGGAGGGATCCTATTTGATCAACTAATTGGAGCAGGAGTTACAAATTATATAATAACATCACATTGTTGGAATGGATTCGGTCCACAGCCTACTTGGAATTATAAGCGAGCTATGGAAAAGGGAATACCACATAAAATAATCTATAATGAACAGTCATTATTTATGATTAATATGTCTTTTTTTGCGGGTTATATGGGTATTCCATTTGCTCCTATTAGATCATTAGTAGGTACAAGTATCATTGAACATCCAAAAGAAGTTGGACTAAAAGCTTCTAAGGTAAAATGCCCATTTACGGGAGAGGATATTTGTGTTGTTCCTGCTATCAATCCTGATGTTGGAATAATACATGTACAAAGAGCCGATAGTGAAGGAAATGCTCAAATGTGGGGCTTTATTGGTGAAAATAAATATGGGATTAATGCTTGTAAAAAAATCATTGTATCTGCAGAAGAAATAGTAGATAGAGAGGTTATTATGGAATCTCCTGAACGTACGATAGTATATTCACATAAGGTTGATGCTGTTATTCATGAACCATGGGGTGGACATCCTTATAGCATGCAGGGATTTTATTATACCGATTTGAAATATAATTTTGATTATACGAAAGAAACAAGAACACTTGAAGATTGGGAGAATTGGCTTGAAAAATGGGTTACTGGAGTAAATGATAGACAAGAATATTTAAAACTATTAGGTGAGAAAAGGATTAAGAAATTGAAAGCTAGGAATTTAATACAAGGAGCTGTTAACTATGGGTTCTGAAGAAGAGAAAAAGTATTGTACTGAATATACAGGCTACGAAATGATGTTAATATCGGCAAGCAGACAAATTAAAGCAAATGACATAATATTTAATGCTTTTCATTGGCCATATCTAGCCGTTCATATAGCAAGATTATTACACTTTCCCAATCTCTATACTGTTATTGAAATAGGAAATACACAAGATCAACTTATTAAACCAACCAAGATGCCTTATTCTATAAGTGATCCAGTTATTGTTCCAAACTCTTTATTTATCGGAGATTCATTTGATGCTTTATCAATTCTACAGCGAGGAGAAATAACATTAGCCTTTCTAAGTACTTCAATGATAGATAAATATGGTAATTGCAATACTACTGTAATAGGACCATATAATAAACCGATTTATCGTTTACCAGGTGGTGGAGGTGCCACAGAGATTGCAGCATTATCGAAAAAGTTGATCTGGCTTTTAGACGAGCATACTAAACGTAAATTTCAAGATAGATTAGAATATATTACCGATCCAGGATATTTGGATGGATATGACAGTAGAGTAAAGGTGGGATATCCTCCTGATACGGGTCCAGAAGCTATTATTTCTCCTCTATGTATTATGCGGTTTGATTCCAAAACTAAAGAAGCATATTTAGATGCTTTGCACCCGAACATATCGATTGAAGAAGTAAAAGAAAATACTGGATGGGATCTAAAGGTAGCGAAAGAAGTAAAACAAATTGAACCCCCAACAATTAGAGAAATCGAAGTGTGCAGGAAAATTATGACGGATGCTATTGAACAATATTATATATTAAAGCCAGAATGGACTATATATTTAGATAAATAATATTAATTCAAATTCCAATCATTTTATTATAAGGATACTCAAAAAATCAGCCTTTATCTGACCTTCAAAGAGAAATACCTTCAATTAATCTTTCGCTAATCAAAATATCGCATTTACTCTTTTTAATCCATTATCAGAATAATTCTTTCATAATTGGAATCTTTATCTATCATTATTAAGCACATTTCTGATTATTGGTTATTTTAATGTGATTTAGAATAAAATAAATTATAGATTTTCCTCATAAATTATGTAAATTTGGGAATCTTTTTTTCATATACAAAACAATTAGTTAAAAATTTGGAGGATCTTAATATGAAAATTAATTTTTAGAAATCTAATCTTTCTTTTAATTTCTCTAAATTGATAATGCTATATTAATCGTATTAATATGTTTTGTATAATTTTAGGGAAAATTATTACTGGGTTAATTGATACTTTAATTAATAAGAGATCTATGAAAAAATAGATTTTTTATAAGCTTTTTTTTTAGAATTACAACGTTTTTAATGTGTCCTTTCGATATTTCCCTCCATTCATAACGCTTTTAAATGATTTAAGATTTAAATACAAAACAATCTTAATAAAATTCTTTTAAATGGGATAAAAATGGAGAAAAAAGATATAATTTTAGGAATACTCTTGATTGCTGTTGTTGGAATTTCCGGTGGATTAGGTTATGTTTTATTAACCTGGCAACCAAAACCTTCAGGAACTACAACTTATGAAACAGGTTTACCAGATGATTTTAGTACAGCACCTACCACAGCATCTTTTATGTTAAACAATCAAACTCATACTAATATTACAATCACATTGGCAGATTTATTGAACTTTATTGAAATTTATGAAAACACAGAAGAAGGGGCTTATGAAACAGGTATAGGAACATCAACTGTAATAGATCCAAATACAAATATTCCAATTACAGGAGTGAGAATTTTAGATGTATTAGAAGCGTATCATACATATTTTGCGGGAGAGCTTAATTTTGGGGGATTAACATTCTCAACGACGGGACAAGAGTTAGTAAATAAGATTCTTAATAAAAAAATATCAGAAGAAGTAATCATTGGAATATCAGCGGATAAAAAATGGTTAGCAGATTCGCCTTATGGTTCCATATGGGGTGACTTTATGATTATTGGTGAAAACATGCCAGAACAGATTTTTCAACTAGAAGAAATTAATGTAGTATCAAATTGGACATTAGATGTGTATGTAGATGATGTATTAGAACTTTCTTTAGAACCAAATGATCTAATTGACATTCCTGAATCATATAGTTTTAGCTATTCGTATGATAGAACTGATGATTGGAGTCTTAACAGGACATATTGGGGTGTAAATATATCTACAATTTGTGATTGGGTAGGACTTAGCGAGATAGATAATTTCTCATTATATGCACATGCAGCTGATGGATGGGCTGCACCTCACTTGAAAAAAAGAGGTCTTACTACAGCTGAAGTATATCATGGATTAGAATGGAATTCAACATATTGGGGATATATTAATGAAACAGAATCAAATCCAGATGGTGTTCCATTAATAGATGGTTATGATGACTTGCCAATAAGTATAGCATATGCTTTACAATATTTAGGAGAATATGACGGAGAATCTAATGCTACGAACGATAAATGGCCAACTAGGAAAATATGTGGTTATTCTCATGGACCATTTGTTTGTGTAATTCCTGGTACAACTAGAGGTAATTTGGTCAAATATATATATAAAATTGAAATTATAATAAATTAAATTTAAAATTTCTTTAAAATAACATTTTTTTTTAATTTTTTTTAAATTAGAAAACAATTAATAAAACTATTATTATAAAAATTACATAAAATTTAACAATATGCTGATTATTAAAAAATGTAAGTTCAAACTGATAATAATTGTATCAATTTTTCAAATTATTTTAATTAATAGTATAATTATCAATGGAAATGCATGGCCTGGAGAAGGAGACTGCTCTAAAACTCACGGGATCACGTATATTGATATTCCCATTGATAATGAGGCAGATATTACTCTTGATGGTAATCCTTCTGAAAATTTTTGGACAAAGGCTTCTAATGAAAAAGGAAGAATACAAATTAAGTTGGCAATAACAAAAATAGGTACTGAGATACCTGAGGTTTTTACTTTAAACTGTACATTTGTTATGAATAGTGAATTTCTCTACATCTTATTGAAGTGGACAGATTTAACTCCTCAATATGATGAATCAGGAAATAAAGATGGGTTGGCTTTTTGTTGGGACATAAATACTCCTAACTTTTCTGCTTACTATGTAACTGATATGAATACTATGCATATGGGAGGAGGAAGAGTAGATGCTTGGAGATGGGCTTATTCAACTTATAAACTAGCAGGGCAAGCTTATTATTGTCTGATAATCGTACCAT